>JBFGZI010000396.1:0-2153 GCA_041586855.1 Oceanisphaera sp.
GCCTTGAGCTTGAGTCCGGCCAATGCCACCAGGTTCTTGCCCGGCTCTGGCAGCAGGCCGAAGCGGTCAATCAGCTCCACCTGCAGCTCGCGCAGGGCGGCCTCGTCCTCGGCGGTGGCGATGCGCTTGTACATGGACAGCCGCATGTTCACGTCGGGAATATAATCGTCCGGCAGCAGGGCGGGCAGGCGCAGCTCTATTTCGGTTTGCGCGCGCAACAGCTGATCCAGCGCCGGCTCCTTGCCCGATTGCAGTGCCTTCACCGCCTGCTCCAGCATTTCCATATAGAGGCTGAAACCGATGGCGGTGATCTGGCCGCTCTGCTCGTCGCCCAGCAGCTCGCCGGCGCCGCGAATTTCCAGATCGTGGGTGGCCAGCGCAAAGCCGGCGCCCAGATCTTCCAGCGCGGCAATGGCTTCCAGTCGCTTTTTGGCGTCCGTGGTCATGCGTTTGGGGTGCGGCGTCAGCAGATAGGCATAGGCCTGATGGTGGGAACGACCCACCCGGCCGCGCAGCTGGTGCAGCTGGGCCAGGCCCAGCTTGTCGGCCCTGTCCATGATGATGGTGTTGGCGCTGGGCACGTCGATGCCGGTTTCTATGATGGTGGAGCACAGCAGCACGTTGAAGCGCTGATGGTAGAAGTCGGACATTACCCGCTCCAGCTCCCGCTCGCGCATCTGGCCGTGGGCGATGCCGATGCGGGCCTCGGGCACCAGGGCGCGCAGGGCGTCGGCGCTGTTTTCTATGGTCTGCACCTCGTTGTGCAGGTAATAGACCTGGCCGCCGCGCTTGAGCTCGCGCAGTATGGCCTCGCGGATGGTGGCCGGATCCGACTCGCGCACGAAGGTCTTTACCGCCATCCGTTTGGCGGGCGGGGTGGCGATGATGGAGAGATCGCGCATGCCGCCCATGGCCATGTTCAGGGTGCGGGGTATGGGGGTGGCGGTCAGGGTAAGAATATCCACGTCGGCGCGCAGCGCCTTGATCTGATCTTTCTGGCGCACGCCAAAGCGATGCTCTTCGTCCACGATCAGCAGACCCAGATCCTTGAACTTCACATCCTGACTCAGCAGTTTATGAGTCCCGATCACAATATCGATGCCGCCGTCCGTCAGGCCGGTGAGCACCTTGTCCTGCTCTTTGCCGGTCTTGAAGCGGCTGATGATTTCTACCCGCACCGGCCAGTTGGCGAAGCGGTCGCGAAAGTTGTCGTAATGCTGCTGGGCCAGCAGGGTGGTGGGCACCAGCACCGCCACCTGCTTGCCTCCGTGCACCGCCACAAAGGCGGCGCGCATGGCCACTTCCGTCTTGCCGAAGCCCACGTCGCCACACACCAGCCGGTCCATCGCCTTGGGCTGGGTCATGTCGGTCAGCACGGCGTTAATGGAGGTGAGCTGGTCGTCGGTTTCCTCGAACGGAAAGGCGTCGGCAAACTGGCGATAGGCTACCTTGTCGTGCGTGATGGCCTGTCCTGGCTGGGCGGCCCGGCGGGCATACACATCCAGCAGCTCGGCGGCCACGTCGCGCACTTTTTCCGCTGCCTTGCTCTTGGCCCGGGCCCAGGTATCGTTGCCCAGCTTGTTGAGATTGGGATCGTCGGCACCGCTGTAGCGGCCCACCAGATGCAGGGCGGTGACCGGCACATACAGCTTGTCGCCGCCGGCGTATTCCAGGGTCAGGTATTCGGACTTGAGCCCGCCCGCGTCCAGGGTTTGCAGCCCGGTGTAGCGGCCCACGCCGTGATCCAGATGCACCACCGGCTGCCCGATGGACAGCTCGGCCAGGTTGCGGATCAGGGTATCGGGGCTCAGGCCGGTGGATTTTTCCCGCCGCCGGCGCTGTATCACCCGGCCGCCGAGCAGGTCGCCTTCGCAGACAAGCGCCAGCTTGTCGTCGAGAATAAAGCCCTGGGACAGGGGACCGACCAGCAGGCCAATCGGGTCTTTGCCGGCCAGAAAATGCGAGAGGTTATCACAGGGCCAGGGCTTGATGGCAGTGCCCGCCAGCAGCTCGTTCAGTGCCTCGCGCCGACCGGCACTTTCGACCGAGAACAGGATGCGCCCCTTGAACTGTTCGCAGAAGCTCAGCAACCGGGCCAGGGGCTCGGTTTTCTGGTGTTCCACTTCAAGAATGGGCAGGGGCTGAATGGGCGC
>JBFGZI010000397.1:0-2152 GCA_041586855.1 Oceanisphaera sp.
CACCGCCATGGAAATGCGGTACTGGTTCTCGCTGAGCAGCTCTATGTTGTACGGCGGATAGCCGGTGTTGCTGCTGCCGCTGGCGGCGTTTTCCATCAGGGACGCCAGGCGATCGAAGCCGATGGCGGAGCGGTACAGGGGAGTAAGATCGAAGCGTGACATAATAATATCCTCTTGTGAGCGATGTTAAGGTGCCCTCCATAGTGGACGGGCGAGAGGCGCAATAATGGAATCCTCAGTTGAGCGATTCCCTTGCCTCAATAAGGATATAAGGCCCTCGAATGTCACTTTCAAGGGCCTGTTTGCATGTTTTTCAGCCGATATCAGTCGATATCATCCAGCGCATCGGTCACGGCCCCCTTCGATGCCGAGTTGACCGTATGGGCGTATTTGGCCAGCACGCCGCGCCGATAACGCGGCGGCGGTGCCTGCCACTTGGCCAGTCGGGCGGCGATGTCCGCATCGGACAGCTGCACTTGCAGCTTGTTCAGTTCGGCATCGATGGTGATGATGTCGCCGTCTTCGACGATGGCCAGCGGCCCGCCCTGCTGGGCTTCCGGCGTAATATGACCGACCACGAAGCCGTGGCTGCCACCGGAGAAGCGGCCGTCGGTGATCAGCGCCACCTCCTGACCCAGTCCCTTGCCCATGATGGCAGACGTCGGGCTCAGCATCTCGCGCATGCCAGGCCCGCCTCTGGGCCCCTCGTAACGGATCACCAGCACGTCACCCGCTTTTACCGTACCGTCCAGGATCCGCTCCAGAGTTTCCTCCTCGGAGCCGAATACCCGGGCCGGGCCGGTGAAGGTCAGTCCCTCCTTGCCGGTGATCTTGGCCACAGATCCCTCGGGCGCCAGGTTGCCATACAGCACCCTCAGGTGGCTGTCGGCCTTGATGGGGTTATCCAGCGGCCGGATGATCTGCTGACCCGCCGGATAGGGCAGCACCCTTGCCAGATTTTCGGCCAGGGTCAGGCCTGTCACCGTCAGGCAGTCGCCGTGCAGCAAGCCGGCCTCGAGCAAAGTCTTCATCAGGGGCAATATGCCGCCGATGGCCACTAGCTCGGACATCATGTAGTGACCGCTGGGCCGCAGATCGGCCAGCACGGGTACCCGTTTGCCGATGCGCACGAAGTCGTCCAGGCTCAGCTCGACATCAACCGCATGGGCCATGGCCAGCAGGTGCAGCACCGCATTGGTCGAGCCGCCAAGAGCAATCACCACAGTAATGGCATTCTCGAACGCCGGTTTGGTCATGATGTCGGAGGGCTTGATATCCCGCGCCAGCAGGTTCAGCACGGCGGCACCCGCATCATGGCAATCCTGCAGCTTGCTGTTCGAGGTCGCATTCTGCGCCGAGCTGCCCGGCAGGCTCATGCCCATGGCCTCGATGGCCGAGGCCATGGTGTTGGCGGTGTACATGCCGCCACAGGCCCCCGGGCCGGGAATGGCGGTGTCCTCTATCTGTTTCACCTCAATCAGCGACTTGTCTCCCTTGGCGTGAGCCCCCACCGCCTCGAACACCGAGATGATATCGGTGTGGTTGGCACCCGGCGCTATGGTGCCGCCGTAGACAAACACCGATGGCCGGTTGAGTCGGGCCAGACCAATCAGGCAGCCCGGCATGTTCTTGTCGCAGCCGCCGATGGCCACCAGACCATCGAAGCCTTCGCAGCCGGCCACGGTTTCGATGGAATCGGCAATCACCTCCCGGGACACCAGCGAATACTTCATGCCGAGGGTGCCGTTGGCGATGCCGTCGGAGATGGTGATGGTGTTGAAGATGATGCTCTTGCCGCCGGCCGCATCGGCGCCCCGCCCCGCCTCTAGTGCCAGGCCGTCGATATGCATGTTGCAGGGAGTGAGATTGCTCCAGGTGGAGGCGATGCCCACCTGGGGCTTGTTGAAGTCGGCATCCTCGAAACCGACCGCGCGCAGCATGGCCCGGGCCGGCGCCTTGGTGGGCCCGTCCACCACCTGGCTGGAATATTTGCGGGATTTGTCCTGAGTCATGACACTGTCCTTATCGTGAGCAGATGTAACCAGTGTAGCCAGCCGGCGATCAGGCAACAAAAAAGCAGCCCGGAGGCGAAGAAACCGTAGCTGATCGGGAATTCCCGCTCTATGCCGTGCTGACGCACCTTGACCTTCGG
>JBFGZI010000398.1:0-2147 GCA_041586855.1 Oceanisphaera sp.
CCTGCGATAATCCGGGAAGCGACCGTCCACCAGCTTGGAGGTGAAGATAAAGCCGGAGGTGACCGCCCGGATGTTGCTCTTGCCGATTTGCAGCCGCACATCCTGATCCTCGTGTTCGAGCAGTTTCACCAGCTCCAGTACGCCCTTGCGCGGCACTATCACCTGCTGGGCCGGCAACTCGTCGGCCAGCAACTGGCGCTGGCAGGTGGCCAGACGGTGACCGTCGGTAGACACGGTACGCAGCCACTGACCGTCGGTCTCGAACAGCATGCCGTTGAGGTAATAACGCACGTCCTGAATGGCCATGGAAAACTGGGTCGACTCGATCAGCTTCTTCAGTGCCAACTGGTTGATATCGAACTCCAGCACCGAGCTCCACTCCTCGATATTGGGGAAATCTTCCGCCGGCAGGGTGGACAGATTGAAGCGACTGCGCCCGGAACGCAGGATCAGGCGCTCCCCTTCCAGGGTGAATTTCAGCTCGGCGCCATCGGGCAGGCCCCGACAGATGTCCAGCATCTTGCGCGCCGGCACCGTGGTGCGACCAGCGGTCACCGCCCCCTGCAGCTCAACCCGCGCCACCATCTCGACTTCGGTATCGGTACCGGTCATCGACAGGGCATCATCAACGACACTGAGCAGGATATTGTTGAGGATCGGCAGATTGGGGCGCCCCCCCAGGGCACTGGATACCAATTGCAGGGGGCGCAATATCGCTTCACGGCTGATGGTAAACTGCATGGGGTTCTCCGATTCAGGAAGACAGGGTGCGGATAAGATTGGAATAATCTTCCTTTATATCATGACTCTCTTCCCGGAGCTGGCCGATTTTTCGGCAGGCGTGCAGTACTGTCGTGTGATCACGGCCCCCGAAGGCGTCGCCGATCTCGGGCAGGGAATGATTGGTCAGCTCCTTGGCCAGCGCCATGGCCAGCTGGCGCGGGCGGGCCACCGAACGGGAGCGACGCTTGGACAGCAGATCCGCCAGCTTTATCTTGTAATATTCGGCCACCGTCTTCTGGATGTTGTCGATGGTCACCAGCTTTTCCTGCAATGCCAGCAGGTCGCGCAGCGCCTCACGCACGAAGTCGATATTGATGGCCCGACCGGTGAAGTTGGCGTTGGCCATTACCCGGTTCAGTGCCCCTTCCAGCTCGCGCACGTTGGATCTCAGCCGCTTGGCGATGAAGAAGGCTACCTCGTCGGGCAGGCGCATCTTGTTCTCGTCGGCCTTGCGCATCAGGATCGCGACCCGGGTTTCCAGCTCCGGCGGCTCTATCGCCACCGTCAGGCCCCAGCCGAAGCGGGACTTGAGCCGGTCTTCGACCCCGTTGATCTCCTTGGGATAACGATCCGAGGTCAGGATGATCTGCTGATTGCCTTCGAGCAGCGCATTGAAGGTGTGGAAAAATTCTTCCTGGGAGCGCTCCTTGTTGGCGAAGAACTGGATATCATCGATCAGCAGGGCGTCCACGCTGCGGTAGTAGCGCTTGAATTCTTCGATGGCGTTGTTCTGCAGCGCCTTGACCATGTCCTGCACGAACCGCTCGGAATGCATGTAGATGACCTTGGCATCGGCCTTGCGGGCGCGAATGCCGTTGCCCACAGCGTGCAGCAGGTGAGTCTTGCCCAGGCCGGTGCCGCCGTACAGAAACAACGGGTTGTAGGCACCACCCGGATTGTCGGCCACCTGACGGGCCGCGGCCCGGGCCAGCTGGTTCGACTTACCCTCGACGAAGTTGTCGAAGGTGTAGTTGATGTTCATGTTGCTCTTGTAGGTGATCTGAGGTCGATCGTCGGCCTGCTCGATCCAGGAGGGCGTGGCCTGCACCCGGCTCTGAGTCCTGCTGCCGCTACCACTGTTGCCGCTCTTACTGCTGCTGGTCACCAGGTTGACCGGCGTACGCTTCTTGCCCACCTCGAACTTCATCTGCGGGCAGTTGCTGCCACAGAATTCACTCAGCAGGCCGTTGATCCTCAACAGATACTTGTCTCGTACCCAGTCGAGTACGAAACGATTGGGAGCAAACAGGGTCAGGGTATTATCGCCCAGCTCCGCCTGCAGCGGCCGGATCCACATACTGAATTCTGCCGAAGGCAATTCATCTTGTAGCCGGTTAAGACACTGCTGCCAAAGCATAGCGCTC
>JBFGZI010000399.1:0-2144 GCA_041586855.1 Oceanisphaera sp.
TCGGCGGCTTTCTCGCCGTGTCCTGGACCGACCTGGTACAGGGCCTGATGATGGCGGCGGCGCTGATGATAGTGCCGATTGCGGCGATGGAAGGCGGCTTCGGCCAGCTGGAAACCGATCTGCAAAACCTGAACCCCAACCTGCTGACCCTGTGGAAAAATATTGATGGCGAGCCCCTGTCCATCATCGCCATCGTCTCGCTGGCCGCCTGGGGACTGGGCTATTTCGGCCAGCCTCATATTCTGGCTCGCTTCAATGCCACCCGCACCAACAAGGACATCACCACCGCCCGTCGCATCGCCGTGATTTGGAGCTTCCTGTCCATGGCCGGCGCCCTGATGGTCGGATTGGTCGGGCTGCTCTATGTGCAGAAAAACATGGGTGGCGAGCTGGCCGATGCGGAAACCATCTTCATGGTGCTGGTCAACGCCGTGTTCCATCCGGTAATTGCCGGTATTCTGCTGGCCGCCATTCTGGCCGCCATCATGAGTACCGCCGACTCCCAGCTGCTGGTATCGTCCTCCGCCCTGGCCGAGGATTTTTACAAGCAGATGTTCCCCAACACCAGCGCCAAAGCGCTGGTCAACATCGGCCGTTTTGCGGTGGTCGCCCTGTCGCTGGTGGCGCTGATGCTGGCGATGAACCCGGACAGCACGGTACTGGGTCTGGTGTCTTATGCCTGGGCCGGCTTCGGTGCCGCCTTCGGCCCCGCCCTGCTGTTCAGCCTGTACTGGCGCAACATGAACCGCAACGGCGCCCTGGCCGGTGTGCTGATCGGCGGCATCACCGTCGTTATCTGGAAGCAGATTTCCGGCGGCATCTTCGATATCTATGAAATCGTCCCCGGCTTCATCTTCGCCTCCATCGCCATCGTGCTGGTCAGCAATATGACCGGCGGCCCCAAGGCCTCGGTCGTCAAGACCTTCGACAACTATCGGAAGAGCCTGGATACCCTGGATTAACCTCATACGAGCCCGGCCATCGCCGGGCCCTATCGACATAACGATAAAAAGCCTGACACCAAACGGTATCAGGCTTTTTTGAACATGCCGTCAACTAACGGTGATCAGGCCATTTGCGATTGCAGGTAGTTGGGCAGACCGATACGCTTGATCAGACCCAGCTGCTGCTCCAGCCAGTAGGTGTGGTCATTTTCGGTGTCTGCCAGCAGCACCTGCAGCATGTCGCGGCTCTGGTAGTCTTGCACCTGTTCGCACAGGGCCATGACGTTGCGCAGATCCTCGATCACCTTGTATTCCAGGTTCAAGTCGCTCTGCAGCATGGCCGGCACGTCCTTGCCGATGTTCAGGGGAACCCGGGTGACCATGTCCGGCGTGCCTCCCAGGAACAGGATGCGTTCAATCAGCTGGGAAGCATGGCCTTTTTCATCTTCAAATTCATGGTCGATACGCTCGAACAGCTTCTTGAATCCCCAGTCGTCATACATGCGGGAGTGAATAAAATACTGATCCATGGCGCTCAGTTCACCGGCCAGCAGCTCGTTCAGCGCCGCTATCACCTTTGCATTACCTTTCATTTTCGGCTCCCCTTACATTTGCGACTGTTGGTAGTTTTCGAGCCCGATCTTGTCGATCAGATCGAGCTGAGTGTCTACCCAGTCGAGATGGGCTTCTTCGTATTCTTCTATTTCGCAGAGCAGCTCGCGGGAAACGTATTCCTTCACCGACTCGCAATAGGCGATGGCATCTTTCAGCACCAGTAACTGCTCTTCCACCTGCTGTTTATCGCATTGCAGCATTTCCTCGGTATTTTCACCGATACGCAGGCGGTTGAGGTGCTGCAGATTGGGCAGGCCTTCGAGAAACAGGATGCGTTCGATCAGCTTGTCGGCCTGTTTCATGTCCTTGATGGACTTCTTGTATTCGCGCTCGTCCAGCTGCTGCAGACCCCAGTTCTTGAACATGCGGGCATGCAGAAAATACTGATTGATGGAGGTGAGCTCTATGCTCAGCACCTGATTCAGGTACTCAATGACCTTCTTGTCGCCTTTCATATATTTCCCCCTCTGAATTATGGGTCGATCATAGCCTCAAGTGAGCTTTCTTACAAACACTGTAAAAACTAAGTTATTGATTTTATTTATTTAACGTAGTGTTAATAAGAACAAATCTGATTTGTAGCCA
>JBFGZI010000400.1:0-2144 GCA_041586855.1 Oceanisphaera sp.
ATCCGGCGCGTATTCGGCGACATAGGCATCGAAACTGTCGCAATTGAGCGCTATGCTCCGGCTGGAAATACCCTCGGCGGCCAGATCGACCATGTGTTCGGTGCGCTGCGCCGGGGTAGCAAATTCCACCTGCCAGCCCTGCTGCTTGTACAGCCGCAGAATAGACAGCATATGGCTGCCGGCGGCGGAAGAGTTGGGCTCGGGCCAGACATAGCCAATCACCAGTACTTTTTTCATTTCGTTATCTTCCTGTCGTCACCCGATGAAGGTGTTCGGGTTTATCCATCGCATTAAACATTCGATCTTTTTGACGGTCATGCCATCTCGGACAAAGGGCCCGCTCCGCCGACTCGCCGTAAACCCATCCATGGGGGCTCCGCCGCGCCCTCCCTGGCGCGGAGGGTCGGCGGAGCAGATCCCTTTGTCCTCCTTGATGCCAAGGAGTCGACTGTTGGCGCTTTCTGCGGGCAACTCGGAGTTCCAGAAGAGACAACAGGGATCGCCTCCCGCGACCGTTAAATGCCAGGGCCGGAAAATGCTCCTGCCGTTCCGGCATTCCCGCCATCCCTGGCGGTCAGATGGCATTTGTCGAGCGTCACATGGATGTGCTCGAAGCGTGTCGGGGGAGATGACCCTGTTGCCTCTTCTTAACGCCTAAACCACCTGCTGGCGCAACAAACAGGCAACGGCGGAGCGGTCCCTTTGGCCGAGTGCTCACCTTTGCTTGACTCTCAGCTCAACCCCTACCGTAGTGGTCTTCAAAGCGGACTATGTCGTCTTCTCCCAGATAGGTGCCGGACTGCACTTCTATCAGCTCCAGCGGTATTTTGCCCGGATTTTCCAGCGCGTGCCGCTGCCCCAGCGGAATGTACACCGACTGGTTTTCGGTCAGCAGCCTAGTCTGCTCGGCCAGAGTAACGCGGGCGGTGCCGCTGACCACCACCCAGTGCTCGGCCCTGTGATGATGCATCTGCAGCGACAGGCTGGCCCCGGGGTTCACCGTGATGCGCTTCACCTGATAACGGGTGCCGCTGTCGATGGCATCGAACTTTCCCCAGGGGCGATAGCACTCGCGGTGGATGATGTGTTCCTGGCGGCCCTGTGCCTCGAGCTGCGCCACCAGCCGCTTTACGTCCTGCTCTTTGTCCTTGTGGGCCACCAGTACCGCATCCTTGGTTTCGACTATCACCAGGTTTTCTACTCCCAGGGCGGCGACCAGGCGGTGTTCGGCATGGATCAGGCAGTTGTCGACCTGCTCGGTCAGCACGTCGCCGCGCAGGGTATTGCCCTGTTCATCCTGCCCCTGCTGTTCCGCCAGCGCCGACCAGGAGCCCACATCGCTCCAGCCGGCCTTCAGCGGTACCATGGCGGCGGCGCTGGTGTGTTCCATCACCCCGTAGTCGACCGAAATATCCGGGCAGGTGGCAAAGGCGGCAGCGTCGAGCCGGATAAAGTCGAGATCCCGCTCGCTGCCAGCCAGTGCCGCCCGGCAGGCGGCCAGCACCTCGGGCTGAAAGCGGGCCAGCTCCTGCAGGTAGCGTTTGGCCTGAAACAGGAAGATGCCGCTGTTCCAGTCATAATTGCCGGCGGCCAGGTAGGACTCGGCCCTTTCTCTATCCGGTTTTTCCACAAACTGCGCCAGCTCGAAGCCGCCGCTTTGCGCTATGGCCTCGCCCCGCCGCAGATAGCCATATCCGGTTTCTGGCCGGGTAGGCGGAATACCGAAGGTCACCAGCTTGCCCGCCCGGGCCAATGGCAGGGCGGCGTTTACGGCGGCATGAAAGGCAGCCACATCCTCGATGGCATGATCCGCGGGCAGCGCCAGCAACACGGCGTCTTCCGCCAGTTCACTGGCAAACAGCGCCGCCAGGGCGATGGCCGGCGCCGTGTTGCGGCCCATCGGTTCCAGCAGGATCTGCGCCTGCAGGCCAGGCAGCTGGCGCACCTGCTCGGCGGCCAGAAAGCGGTGCTCTTCGTTGCAAATCAGCAGGGGCGGCGCCGACTTCAGCCCCTCCAGCCGTTTGAGAGTGGCCTGCAGCATGGACAGGGATCTGTCCAGCAGCGGCAGGAACTGCTTGGGATGCTGCTGGCGCGACAGGGGCCACAGGCGGGAGCCATGGCCGCCGGCCATGATAACGGGGAAC
>JBFGZI010000401.1:0-2130 GCA_041586855.1 Oceanisphaera sp.
ATCCAGTCCCGGTTCAGATAAATAACCGCGGTGCCGGCCGGGCCCGACTCGGCAAAGGCGCCCAGCGCCCCCTGCATGGCGGCGTTGTCGAGCAGCTCCACATCAAGCTGAATCTGACCGGAAAGAATGGCCTGGCGCTGCACTTCCATGGCCTGCAACCAGGCCATGTCGATGTCGGCCTTGCCACCATTGAACAATACGAACAGCTGTTCGGCACTGGCTTCGGACATATAATCTTTAATTTGCTGCTGGGCCAGCTCTGCCGCCGGCCGCGTCTGCTCATGGGCAACCGCCAGCGCAAAGAGTCCGTCTGCCGCCTCCGCTACCGGCAGATCGGCACCGCCGTCCACCAGCGCATCAACCGTGGTATCCACCGCCGCACCATCGAACATCAGCCGGGGTTCGAGTTGCCATAACTGGGGGCTGCTCGCCTGTAACTTGTTGTTTTTATCGGTAGACATATATCTGCTCCTTGATCTGTTTACCTGGTGGCGATACGACGCTGAAGTTACGGTGTCGGCACTGTCGATGTGGGGGGAGTTGTAAACATGGCTGGCGCTATTTGAATCTGACCACTCATGCCGGCCAGCAATTCCTCGAATTGTCCGTCAATCACCGCCACCGCCTTGACCGACTGGCTCAAGGGGTCAACCCGGGCGGCGGTATATCTGAGCTTGACCGGGTAGGTTTTGCCGGTGTCCTCTATTTGTACCGCGAAGTCGTAGCCGGGTTTGAACCAATCAAGCCAGCGCGAGGGCACGATAAATTCCAGCTCCAGCGCGCTGTCATCAAGAATGTCCAGCAGCGGCTGCCCGGCCTGCACAAACTCCTGCTCCCTCGCCCTCTGCTCGCCAATGGAACCGGCGTAGGGGGCATCGATGGTGCAGCCCTTGATGGTGGCATTCAGATAGGCGATATCGGCCTGCGCCTTTCTGACTTCTATCCGGCTGTTGTTGAGCTCGACACTGCCAATGGCATTGAGATCGGCCATGCGTTGGTTGCCGGTGTGGGTATTGCGGGCCCCGGCCAGCTGGGCCCGGGCCTTCTGCAACTGGGCCGCCTGTAGCGCACAGTCAAATTCCACCAGTCGCTGGCCTTTTTCGACCCGCTGGCCTTCACGCACCGCGATGCGCTTGATTTTTCCACCCTGCTCGGCGGCCAGGGTGGCATGCCGAACCGGGCTCAACTGGGCGCGCAACTCGTTTTGTTCGAGCGAAAATTCCGACCCTGCCTGTACCGGCTGTACCAGGGCCGAGGCCAGCCAAATCGGTGCCAGCCCGAAGTATCGCCGATAACTCATGAAATTGACGATCATCAAATGCGCTTACTCCTTACCGGGCTGAATAGCCCGAACCGGTTTAACCGGGTCCAGACCTGTGTCGAGCCACCCCTGCACCCGGGTACGCAGATCCGCGAGGCTAATACTGTCGACGCTGCTGCTCAGTTCCGGCTCTACTCCCAGGCTGGACTGCAGACGACCGATGGACTCCTGTACCTTGGCCATGGCCTGGTAACGTCTTAACTCGCTCAGAATAGAGGTAACGTTGGCTGCAATCAGGGTCTGATCACCAATCAGGTTGCTTTGCGCCTTGCTGCTGGTGATTGCCTCAAGCTGTGCATCCACCTGATAGAGCTGATCGGCGCGTTTGAACTGACGCAGAGAGTCATTGTATTGATGCCGCGCCAGATGCACCTGGGTCAGCACCGACATCTGCAGCGCCATGCGCCGAGCCTCGGCCAGGGCTTCGTTTTTCTCTGCGGCCCGCATCCGGCTGGGGGCCGAGATCAGGTTGAAGAGGTTGGCGCTGACTCGCATGCCGGCCGTGCGCCACTGTTCGTCGAGCAGGAAACGATCGTTGTCATAATTTAGGCCGTACTCGAAGCTGATGCCCGGCAGCAAATTCAACAGCGCCTTGCGGGTGTCCTGAGCGGCGATGCGCACGTTATAGAACTGCTCGCGCAAATCGGCGTTCTGCACCAGAGCCTGGGCCTCCAGTACCGCCATATCAACCTCGAGCGGCAGCACTTCAACCTCGGGTTCCTGCAGTTTGAAGCGGGTACCGGGCAAGAGTCCGATCAGGCTGCTCAGCTCGATGCGGGAGCTGGCCATCTCGCGCTCCACGCTTTCCA
>JBFGZI010000402.1:0-2121 GCA_041586855.1 Oceanisphaera sp.
CAACCGGGTGCTGTTCCCCTACTTCTTCGCCTTCAATCAACTGGTGGCCGACGGCGCCGACTTCGTGCAGGTCGACCGGGTGATGGAGAAACAATTCGGCTGGCCCATGGGCCCGGCCTGGCTGCTGGACGTGGTGGGTATCGACACCGGTCATCATGCGGCGGCGGTGATGGCCGCCGGCTTCCCCGAGCGCATGGGCAAGACCGGCAAGGATGCCATCGAGGTGATGTATGAACAGCAGCGCTTCGGTCAGAAAAACGGCAAGGGCTTCTATGCCTACCGTCAGGACAAGAAAGGCAAACCAAGGAAAGAAGCGGATCCCGAAAGCCATGAGCTACTGGCCACCATCGCCGGCGAACGCACAGACTTCGAACCGGACAACATCATAGCCCGCATGATGATCCCCATGATCAATGAAGTGGTGCTCTGCCTGGAAGAAGGCATTATCGGCTCCCCCGCCGAGGCAGACATGGCCCTGGTATATGGCATCGGCTTTCCGCCGTTTCACGGTGGTGTGTTCCGTTATCTGGACAAGATGGGGCTCGCCGCCTATGTAGCGCTGGCCGACAGGTTTGCCCATCTGGGCCCCCTCTATCACGTCAGCTCAGATCTGCGCCAGATGGCCGCCGACAACAAGACGTTTTACTGATTGGCGTAAGGAGACCACAGCATGAACAAGGCACTCAACGAGGTCGTCATTGTCGACTGTATTCGCACCCCCATGGGTCGCTCCAGGGGTGGCGCTTTTCGTAACGTCAGAGCCGAGGATCTATCCGCTCACCTGATGCGCGGTCTGCTGGCCCGTAACCCGGCGCTGGCCGCCGGCGATATAGAAGATGTGTACTGGGGCTGTGTGCAACAAACCCTGGAGCAGGGCTTTAACATCGCCCGCAACGCCGCCCTG
This sequence comes from Oceanisphaera sp., assembly GCA_041586855.1. GTDB lineage: Bacteria > Pseudomonadota > Gammaproteobacteria > Enterobacterales > Aeromonadaceae > Oceanimonas. The sequence continues at coordinate 905 of JBFGZI010000402.1, forward strand.
CTGGCCGGCCTGCCCAAACAGGTGGCCGCCGTGACCGTCAACCGGCTGTGCGGCTCTTCGATGCAGGCGCTGCACGATGCCAGCCGCGCCATCATGGTCGGCGATGGCGATGTGTTTATCGTCGGCGGTGTCGAGCACATGGGCCACGTGCCGATGAACCACGGCGTCGACTTTCATCCGGGTCTGGCCCTGAACGTCGCCAAAGCCTCGGGCATGATGGGGCTGACCGCCGAAATGCTGGGCCGGCTGCACCACATCAGTCGCGAACGGCAGGATGCCTTTGCGGTACGCTCCCATCAGCGGGCCCATCAAGCTACCCTGGAAGGCCGCTTCGCCAACGAGATTCTGGCCACCAACGGCCACGCCACCGATGGTAGCCTGACCCTGTTCGATCAGGACGAGGTGATTCGCCCGGACACCAGCCTGGAATCCCTCGCCCAGCTGCGACCCGTGTTCGATCCGGTCAACGGCACCGTGACCGCCGGCACCTCCTCGGCACTGTCCGACGGCGCCGCCGCCATGCTGGTGATGTCCGCCGACAAGGCCGCCGCCCTGGGGTTGAAGCCCCGCGCCCGCATCAGGGCCATGGCCGTGGCAGGCTGTGACCCGGCCATCATGGGCTATGGCCCGGTACCGGCGGTGCACAAGGCACTGAAACGCGCCGGGCTGTCGATAGCGGATATCGACCTGTTCGAGCTGAACGAGGCCTTCGCAGCCCAGTCGTTACCTGTGCTGAAAGCTCTGGGACTGCTGGAGGTAATGGACGACAAGGTCAACCTCAACGGCGGCGCCATCGCTCTGGGGCACCCGCTGGGTTGCTCCGGCGCCCGCATCTCGACTACGCTGCTTAACCTGATGGAAAGCAGGGACGCCACCTTCGGCATCGCCACCATGTGTATTGGCTTGGGTCAGGGCATCGCCACCGTGTTTGAGCAGGTGTGAGACGTAAAGAGTGAGGGGTGAGGAGTAAGGGGTGAAGCCTTACTCCTCACGCTTTCCCCCTCACTGATTTAAGGTTGACCACAATTTAAACAGCATTAAAATAGTCGGGTTTATTGCAAGATAGCGAATATATAACGATGTCTCTTATCGATCCCCAGCATCACCTCGATGCCACCGGCCTGCGCTGCCCCGAGCCGGTGATGATGGTCCGCAAACAGGTGCGTACCATGGCCGCCGGCGAAACCCTGCTGATCACCGCCGACGACCCCTCCACC
>JBFGZI010000403.1:0-2112 GCA_041586855.1 Oceanisphaera sp.
CCACTATCTGCCGCAACAAGCCGGCAAACTCCATTTCGGCGGCGGCATCCAGCAACCGATAGTAGCTGTGCAACTTCATGTACAGCGGCGTCACCTCGAAGATGATGCAGCCGGTGTGGTGAATCTCGTTCAGCCGGCTGATCACCACCATGATGGCGGCGGGTAGCACCAGCTGTTCGTCCGGATCCCGACCATCTTCGAAATAGGAATGCTGGCGGCTGGCATCAAGGGTGCTGGGTATGGCCGCCAGCCGATAGGGAATGCGGGTGTCCGCGGTCGGCACAAAGGGCTGATCCGGCGCCTTGCGACTCAGGTGTATGGTATTGCGAGCGTTGAACAGGCAGGCCTTGAACAAGCCGACTTTATCGATGGCCCTGGCCAGCATCACCACGTTGTTGACCGCCAGCACAAAGGCGGACTGCATCTCCTCGTCATAGAGGTTGAGGCTAGAGTCGATATAGAGGCCGTCCGTCTGCCAGTGCACCGCTAGCCCACCCACCACCGGATAACGTCCCAACCGGCTGACCGCCGCCACGAAGGCCTTTTCGGTATCGCCCATGCCCACCAGATAGTTTTTGTAATAACGCTCCAGCTGGGCATCGTCCACATAATGAATAGCCGCCTCTTCGCTGTGTTCGCGCAGAAAAGACTTACGGGAGGAATAGACTACGGTATCCATGTCGTGGTGTTCGGGGCTGGTCCATACCGGCAGCATGGGGCTGTCATCAAACAGTTGCAGTTCGGGCAGCACCAGCCGTTTCAGTCGCGGCATGGCGGCGATGAAATGATCCCCGGCCCGCCGCCGGCGCCCGGCATCCTCCCCCAGCAGGCCATCCAGCATCAGCGCAAACTCTTTCGGTAGCCCCAGACTGGTCGCCGGTATGGCCTGACAGCCAAAACGGCAGGACTGACCTGACGCCAGCGCATAAAGGGTGGCAGCAACCCCCTGTTCGTCGAATCGAGGACTGGACAAGGCCCCCTCCCGCTGCTCGGGCCCGATGAAATAGACATCCCCCAGCCGGGCATTGCTGTGCTGCAGATCCGCCGACATCAGCTGCATCACATTGGTGGACACAAACTGTCCCTCCCGGTCGGTCTGGGCAAACACAGACGAGCCCCAGTCGACCAGGCTGATGAGACCGCTGTCGGCATCAAACACTATATTGGAGGGCTTGATATCGCCGTGCACTATCGGAGCAGACTGACCCTCTTTACGGTGCTGGCGCAGTGCCTGCAGAATATCGGCCAGCTGGGCGGCAATATCAATCAACTGGCGGGGAGGCAGCCGGCCCCGGCGCAGGCTGTAGTGCTCCAGATCCATGCCTTTGGCCCGGGTCATCATCAGGATACCCTGCTTCTTGAGCCGCTGATAGGTGATATAGGTGGGCACCCGGGGGTGCCGAACCCGGGACAACATATAGGCCTCGTCGGCCAGCCGCTCCCGGATATGTTCCGGCAGCGTGATACGGGAAAATTTGAAAGCATACTCTTCTCCCGGCTCGGCGGTGCCGGCAAAAGTGAAGCCGTAGGCGCCGTGGCCAACCAGACTGATATGCCGGTAGCCCAGCTTTTCCAGCTGGCTCACACACAAGGCAATCCAGTCTTTCAGCTTTCTGGCATCGTTGGCATTGAGCAGGTAGATGGACTGCTCCTCGGGAATATAGAAATTTTGCAGCTGATGATGGCTCATAATCCGCCCAACGTTTAACTTAATCGGGCCAGCATGCGCTCGGGCTGCTCAAGATACTGGCACCAGTACCGATTGAAGCGCGCCAGGGTGGCACCGTCGATCAGGCGATGATCCGCCGACCAGCACACCATCATCAGATCCCGGGCCACCACCTCACCGGCTTCGTTGAAACGCGGCAGCCGCTGCCACCGGCCCAGCGCCACTATGGCCAGCTGCGGCGGCATCACCTGAGGGGTGGAAATCACACCGCCGAGGGCACCGATATTGGACAGGCTGATGGTGGCCCCCTGCAGCTCGGCAGGTGTCAGTCGACCGGCCAGCGCCGCCCCTGTGAGCCGTTCCAGCTCGGCGGCTATATCCAGCAAGGATCGTCGCTGGCAGTGGCGGAGCACCGGTACCAGCAAACCGGCATCGGTATCCAC
>JBFGZI010000404.1:0-2102 GCA_041586855.1 Oceanisphaera sp.
ACAGCCGCCTCCCACGACACGCCACTGGTAAATGACACTCACCGTTGCAGCCTACTGCGAACATTCACTGGATGTTCGGTCAGGCTGCAACCGTTCGTCTCGGCGAGACAAGCTCGCCCCCTGAGGGCTCGGAACTGCCATCTGACCGCCAGGGACGGCGGGAATGCCGAAACGGCAGGAGCATTTTTCGGCCTTGGCATTTCACGGTCGTGGTAGTCGATTTCTGTTGCCTCTTCTCAAGCACCGAGTTGTCTGTAGACGATGCCAACAGGCAACTCCCTGTCATCAGGGAGGATAAAGGGATCTGCTCCGCCGACCCTCCGCGCCAAGGATGGCGCGGCGGAGCCCCCAAGGATGGGTTTACGGCGCGTCGGCGGAGCGGGCCCTTTGTCCCACCTTTGCAGGGCAACCAAATAGATCAGTTATTTACTCTGTTTGGTATAAGTCGGTAAAAAACCAGAATAATCAAAGTATTGAAAGAAAAATTGTGAACGGTGCTAGAAGAGACAATAGGTGAGACACAACAAAAAAACAACAGGCAGGATCACATAACCGGGAGGGGAAGGAGAGGGTAAATCACGACAGACGGCTCCCACCGAAGTGGGAGCCGTGTTGCTTCAGGCCACGCAATCCACGAAGTAGCGGGTTACGCCCTGTTCTTCTTCGGCGACCAGGCCGTGAATATAGGTTTCAAAGCCGGGGAAACGGCCGTTGAATTCACGGGCGAATTTCAGGTAGCTGATGATGGTGTCATTGAATACCTCTCCGGGGATCAACAGCGGAATACCCGGTGGGTAGGGCGCCACCATGACTGCCGTGGTGCGGCCGGCCAGCTCGTCCAGCGGCACCCGCTCGATTTGTTTGTGCGCCATTCTGGCGAAGGCATCGGCGGGCTTCATCGCCGGGACCAGATCCGACAGATACATTTCCGTGGTCAGCTTGGCGACGTCGTTTTCCTTGTAGATCTGGTGGATTTGATCGCAGAGATCACGCAGGCCCACCCGCTCGTAGCTCGGGTTGCCCTGAATGAACTTGGGCAACACCTTCCACAGGGGGACGTTGTTGTCGTAATCGTCCTTGAACTGCTGCAACTCGGTGACCATGCTGTTCCAGCGGCCCTTGGTGATGCCGATGGTGAACATGATAAAGAACGAATAGAGACCGGTTTTTTCGATCACTATGCCGTGTTCGGCCAGGTACTTGGTGACCACCACGGCGGGCATGCCGCTGTCGGAAAACTCGCCCTGCATGTTCAGGCCCGGCGTCAGTATGGTCGCCTTGATGGGATCGAGCAGGTTGAAGCCCGGCTCCACATCGCCAAAGCCGTGCCAGCTTTCGCCGGCGTGCAGCATCCAGGCATCGCGATCATCCAGGCCGTCATCGGTCAGATCGTCCGGCCCCCAGACCTGGAACCACCAGTCGCTGCCATATTCATCTCCCACCTTGCGCATGGCGCGCCGAAACTCCAGTGCTTCCGCCAGCGACTCTTCCACCAGGGCGGTGCCACCGGGTGCTTCCATCATGGCCGCCGCCACATCGCAGGAGGCGATAATAGCGTACTGGGGGCTGGTGGAAGTATGCATCAGATAGGCTTCGTTGAAGACGTCGCGGTCGAGCCGATTGGCTTCACCGTCCTGTATCAGTATCTGTGACGCCTGCGACAGGCCGGCCAGCATCTTGTGGGTCGACTGGGTGGCGAACACCATGGAGTCCTGACAGCGGGGCCGGCCTTCGCCGATGGCATGATAGTCGCCGTAGAAGTCGTGGAAGGCGGCGTGGGGCAGCCAGGCCTCGTCGAAGTGCAGGGTTTCTATTTCACCATCGAGCAGGTGCTTTATTTCTTCCACGTTATAGAGAATGCCGTCATAGGTGGACTGGGTAATGGTCAGCACCCGTGGCTTGAGGTTCGGGTTCTTGGCCAGCAACTCGCGGCAGAAGGGGTTGGCTTCCATCTTTTCACGGATGCGGGCCGGCTCGAACTCGCTGCGCGGTATGGGACCGATAATGCCGTAGTGGTTGCGGGTCGGCATCAGGAACACCGGCACGGCGCCGGTCATCATGATGGCGTGCAGTATCGACTTGTGACAGTTACGGTCGACCAC
>JBFGZI010000405.1:0-2087 GCA_041586855.1 Oceanisphaera sp.
CCGCCGCTGAGGCCGATTAAAATGCGTTTTCCTGTTAATGGCATCACTCTATTCCACAGGCTGACAGAGCGGCAAGATTATCACAAATGGCCGGCTTGTGCGGTGCGCGCAGGGGATTGGACTAGGCTTGAGAAACTGATTCCGGTCATGGCGACAAGGAGGGGGAATGAGCATCAAGGACTGGCCAGAAGGAGAGCGTCCGCGGGAGAAACTGCTGAGCCGGGGGCCGGGCAGCCTGTCGGACGCGGAGCTGCTGGCGATTTTTCTGCGTACCGGTGCCAAGGGCATGGATGCGGTTACCCTGGCCCACACCCTGATCCGCCAGTTTGGCTCTTTGCGCCAGCTGTTGCTGGCGGATCAACAGAGTTTTTGCGAAGGCCCCGGCCTGGGGCAGGCCAAGTTTGTGCAGCTACAGGCCAGTCTGGAGCTGATGCGGCGGTTTCTGGATGAAAAGCTGGTACGGGAACACGCCTTGACCAGCCCCGAGCTGACCCGGCAGTTTTTACAGGCCCGGCTGCGAGACCGGGAGCGGGAAGTCTTTGCCCTGCTGTTGCTTGACAATCAGCACAGGGTCATCGAGTTTTGCGAGCTGTTTTTCGGCACCCTGGACGCGGCGGCGGTTTACCCGCGGGAAATCGCCTCTCTGGTGCTGAAACGGGGTGCTGCAGCGGTGATTTTGGTGCATAATCATCCATCCGGAGTAGCCGAGCCCAGCCGGGCCGATCGCATGATCACCGAACGTATTCAGTCCGCTTTGGGCTTGCTGGATATCCGAGTGCTGGATCATCTGGTGGTAGGTGATGGCGAAACCGTTTCTTTTGCCGAGCGTGGCTGGCTTTGATGCCGGGCGTTTGGCTTTATTGTTGATCTCGAGCTCGGTATGCTGTATAAATTGCCGCCTTATTTTGCCCCGATAGACGGCCAACGGGGTGATTAATTGCTCGAGCAAAAGTAAGTTTTGGAGAAGACTGACATGTCTAAAGTATGCCAAGTAACTGGTAAGCGGCCAGCTGTTGGTAACAACCGCTCTCACGCCAACAACGCTACCAAGCGTCGCTTCCTGCCCAACCTGCAGACTCATCGTTTCTGGGTTGAAAGCGAGAAGCGTTTTGTAAAACTGCGTATCACCACCAAGGGTATGCGTATTATCGACAAAAAGGGTATCGACAGTGTCTTAGCAGACCTGCGCGCCCGTGGCGAAAAGGTTTAAGGAGATAACCAATGGCTAAAGGTATTCGCGAGAAGATCCGCCTGAACTCCAGCGCTGGTACTGGTCACTTCTACACCACTACCAAGAACAAGCGCAACATGCCTGAGAAAATGGAAATCAAAAAGTTTGATCCCGTTGTTCGTCAGCATGTGATCTACAAAGAAGGCAAAATCAAGTAAGATTTTGTGTTCTTAAAAAACCCGGCTCCGGCCGGGTTTTTTTATGCCCGACATCTTGGATATACTGCCGCCGAGCCGATGAGGAGAGTGTGAATGCCAGAGTTACCGGAAGTGGAAGTCAGTCGTCAGGGGATCACCCCCTTTATGCTGGGCGAGACGGTGATGCGGGTGGTGGTGCGTAATGCCAGCCTGCGCTGGCCGATACCGAGCGAGATCCAGGAGCTGGTGGGGCTGACCATCACCGGCATTCGGCGCCGGGCCAAGTATCTGCTGCTGGACACCGACTGGGGCACCGCCATCCTGCATCTGGGCATGTCCGGCAATCTGCGGGTGTTGCCTCATGGCACGCCGGCGGGCAAGCACGATCACGTGGACATAGAGCTGGGCAACGGCAAGCTGCTGCGGCTCAACGATCCGCGTCGCTTCGGTTGTCTGTTATGGACTCGGGAGCCGGCGGAGCAACATCCGCTGCTGGCTAAACTGGGGCCCGAGCCACTCACCGACGCCTTCGACGGTGATTATCTGTATCGGCGCAGCCGCAAGCGCAAAACCGCCATCAAACAGTTCATCATGGACAACCACGTCGTGGTGGGGGTGGGTAATATCTACGCCAACGAATCCTTGTTTACTGCCGGACTTCATCCCCGGCGGGCCGCCGGCGAGATTGACCGAGAGCGTTACCTGCTGCTGGCGGCGGA
>JBFGZI010000406.1:0-2079 GCA_041586855.1 Oceanisphaera sp.
GCCGGTGATCTGGGCGAAAAAGGGCTTGCGGTTACGGATAAAGAAATTCTTGCTGCTGTGGTCGCGAGAGCGCTCCAGCTTGCGGGTCATGTCCGGGCTGTTCAGACCCATGGTGATCCAGATGCCGGCGATGGCCATCACTGCGAACCAGAAGGAGCCGTCATCCAGCGAAGGCGCGGCCAGCACGTCACCTATGGTGGCGTTGTTGGTCTGCAGCAACCAGAAGGTAACCAGGCCGATCAGTATGGTCAGCGCCGGAATGGCGACCCAGTCGAACTTGGCCATGGCTTTCATGCCGTAGATGGCATTGATCACCTGCAGCACCCCGAAGATCAGGATGAGGATGGTGGTATTGGTATAACCAATCCACATTTCCAGTACCTTGCCGATGGCAACGGCTGCCACCCAGGTCTGAAAACCGAACCAGAAACAGGCAGGAATGGCGCGGAAGGCCGCCGGGATCTTGGCGCCCTGGTAGCCGAAGCAACCACGGATGTACACGGTGAAGGGAATACCGTAGCGAAGACCGATATCACCGGCCAGGATCAGTATGGTGGTCACAATGGCATAGGCGGCCAGTATGGCGCCGATAATGGTCCAGGGAGACAATCCCGGATACAACTGGGCACCCATGGTGAAGGCGCCCATGTTGATGGTCATCCCCGCCCATAGCATGGTGAAGTCCCAGATATTGATATCCCTGTCCTTGTCCGTAGACGGCATCAGCTCGGGATTATTCATTTCATGTACAGCCATAAGAACGCTCTCTGTTTACTGCTGTGATAAGAATGTTGCACCGATTGGCTCGATGTAAACAATAAGCCGGAATCAAGACTAACAAATTAACAATAACTTCGTAAACAATAAATTTGCATCTTTGTTTACATATTTTTTCATCTTGTTTATCAAACTTTATTGCCTGTATGGGGCCGGATTGGAAACAAAAAAACCGCCACCACGACAGTAACGGTTCATTTGGAACTTACTTCTACGAACAATACCCCCCTAACCCTGACCCCCTCAGTTGATCACGAACAGCCCCATGAATTCGTTGACCGGAGTGGCTTCAAGCCGCTGTCGATCCAGGCACAGACTCAGGATCTGCCGGCAGCGCGCCGGTGGAAAACGGCTCTGCAGGTTACGCATGAACTTCTGCTCCAGCACGGGTATGGCCTCGGCCCGGCGGCGGCGATGACCGATGGGATACTCCACTTCCACCTTGTCGGTGTGACTGCCGTCCTTGAAGAAAATCTGGATGGCGTTGGCGATGGAGCGCTTGTCGGCCTGCAGGTATTCGGCGCTGTAGCGCGGCTCTTCCACTATCTCCATCTTGTCGCGCAGGGCATCGATGCGGGGCTCGGCGCGGTGAACCTCGTCTTCATAGTGCTCGGCCACCAAATCGCCATAAATCAGCGGCACCGCCACCATGTATTGCAGGCAGTGATCCCGGTCCGCCGGGTTGGCCAACTCCCCCACCTTGGAGATGATACGAATGGCGGACTCGTGGGTATTAATGCGGATGCGGTCTATGTCGTCGAGCCTGTCCTTCACCAGCGGGTGCAATTGCACGGCGCACTCGACTGCGGTCTGGGCATGAAATTCGGCGGGAAAGCTGAGCTTGAACAGCACGTTTTCCATCACATAGCTGCCAAAGGGCTGCCTGATCTGGAAGCTCTTGCCCTGGAACTGCACATCGTAAAAACCCCATTTGGGCGCCGTGAGTACCGACGGCAGCCCCATCTCCCCCTTCATGGTGATCATCGCCAGTCGCACGGCACGCGCGGTGGCATCCCCCGCCGCCCAGGACTTGCGCGAGCCGGCATTGGGGGCATGACGGTAGGTGCGCAGGGCGCAGCCGTCGGCCCAGGCCTGGGACAGGGCGTCGATAATCTGCTCGCGGCTGCCGCCCAGCATCCGGGTAATGACGGCGGTAGAGGCCACCCGTACCAGCAGCACGTGATCCAGCCCTACCCGGTTGAAGCTGTTTTCCAGCGCCAGCACGCCCTGAATTTCGTGGGCCTTGATCATGGCGGTGAGCACGTCGCGCATGGTGAGCGGCGGCCTGCCCTCGGCCACCGC
>JBFGZI010000407.1:0-2062 GCA_041586855.1 Oceanisphaera sp.
GTAGTTTCTTCCTCGCCCATCTTGCCTTCCAGCCTCTCATGCAGCTCTGTGGTGGCCTTGAACAACAGGAAGAAACCACCCGCCATCAGTATCAGATCCCGTCCCGAAAAGCTCAGCTCACCCAGGGTGATCAACGGCGTGGTCAGGGTGACCAGCCAAGACACCACACTCAGCAGCCCCAGGCGCATAATCATCGCCAGCGACAGACCGATAATTCGGGCCTTTTCACGCTGATGTGGCGGCAGTTTCTTGACCAGAATGGCAATAAAGACCAGGTTGTCGATACCCAGCACGATTTCCAGAATAATAAGTGTCAGCAAGCCCGCCCACATAGACGGATCCATCAGGAATTCCATGATTTACCTCTTGAGAAAATGTCGATGCGCAGATCAGCGAATAGCACAGGCCATGCCGGCAAAATCAGTATAGCCGGGGCAGCAGACAGATTCGGATGGGGTGGCGAACACCGGGGACAGCAAAAAACAGGGGGGAAGTGAAAATTCAGTACTCTGTTGCAAGCAACTTCGCGAGCAATCCATATGGTACACCGGCGATTGACCGGACCTCTTGGTTAAAATGAACGCATATCATAATGGCAAAAACGGGGCTGGCAAGATTATTTCGCCGCAAAACCGGCGGCGGCGCTGGCTGACGGTCGGATCCCCGGCGCCGGCCAGGGCAGTCACTGCGGCTAATCACCATTATCGCCAGCCAGGTCCAGCAGGAATACCGGACCTTTCGGGCGCAGTTTTAACTTTCTGCAGAAAGATTCTGACTTTCGTCAGAATGACGATCTAAACCAAGATATCAGTCGACCTTGTCGAACGTTTTGTTCTCGACAAAGTCGAGGGACATGAAGCTTTCCAGCGAGTCGTCCTTGATGTCCAGCCAGCGGGCCGGCAGCCTGGAGGCCATGGTGCCGGTCACGGTAGAGCGATAAGCCTTTTCCCGGAAGCCCATGATGTTCTCCTGCTTGTGCAGCAGCCACTCTTTGAGCAGGTCCGCCTGCTTTTCTACCGCAAACTCGGGGTAGTCGGTGGCGTCATTCAGGTCGCGAATATAGCTGGCCTGAAAATCAATAGCGTCGTTACAGCCGACCAGGGCTTCATTGCGATCCAACCAGTGCTGCATGTCTTGCCGACGCTCGTCCGCCGCGGGCAACGCTATCTTGCCCAGCATCACATCTCGCGCAAACCAGGCCTGGGCATCGAACATGTTGAAGGTGAAGTACTGATCCTGCATCCCCAGGTAGATCAGTTTGGGGTTGTTCTGGAAGAACACGCCCTTGTACAGATTATCCGGATACAGGCAGTTATGAGTCTGCAATCGCAGCTCATCAGGCAGGAACGGGAAGTGGAACAGATAACCAGTACACATGATGATGGCGTCAAACTGTTTGCTTGAACCGTCGGTAAAATAGCCGACATTGCCTTCAAAATGCGCCAACAGCGGCCTTTCTGCCATGCCTTCCGGCCAGTCGAAACCGATGGGATTGCTGCGATAGCTGATGGTAACCGACTTGGCGCCGTACTTGTAACACTGGGAGCCGATGTCTTCCGCCGAGTAGCTGGCGCCGATCAGCAGCACATTCTGGTTTTCAAATTCCAGCGCATCCCGGAAGTCGTGTGCATGCAATACCCGGCCCGGAAACTGCTCTACGCCCTCGAAATACGGCATGTTGGGGGTAGAGAAATGGCCGGTGGCCACCACCACATGATCAAACTCGTTGGTTTCCTGCTCGCCGGTCTTGTGATTCATCACGGTCACGGTGAACTTTTCGGTGCCTTCGTCATAGGTCACCCAACGTACCGGGCATTCGAATCGGATGTATTTAAAAATGGCCTGCTTGTCTATTCGACCCATGATGTAGTCTTTAAGCACGGCACGCGGCGGATAGGACGGAATGGCCCGACCAAAGTGTTCGTCGAAGGAGTAATCGGCAAACTCCAGACATTCCTTGGGACCATTCGACCACAAGTACCGATACATGCTGCCATGAACTGGCTCGCCATTTTTATCTAAACCCGTGCGCCAGGTGTAATTCCACATGCCGCCGATATCA
>JBFGZI010000408.1:0-2061 GCA_041586855.1 Oceanisphaera sp.
ATCATTATCAATACCGCAAGTACAATCGTATTCATAACACCTCCATGTCGTTTTAATCACAACAGCCCCCCAGGCCCCACAGCGGGGCCAAATCCGACTCCTGCGCCGCCGGCACGGCTTATGCCACTGGCTCGGCCGAACCGGATACTACTTATCAACAAAAAACCGGGTTACCACCCGGCTGTCATACAGTAGGCGTACTGCGGGACCAGGCTGAAAGCCGCTCGGTCCCCTTGATATCAACCGGGATTACAGCCGTCCGTAAAAGGTCATGCGGGCCGTTTCCGACAGGGCCACGTTGGGCTGGTTGTTGTAGGCCAGCACCACCAGCATGCGGGTAATGTCACCCTCGGTCGGGGTCACCCGGTGAATGGCGTTGCGGCCACGGAACAGCACCAGGGCGCCCGGCTCCATGCTCAGCTGCTTGACTTCAACCTCGCCCCTGAGCACTCGATCCACACCTTCGTAGTTCATCTCGCCCCGATCCGCATTACGCACATTTTCCACATACTCGAACACACCACCGCCGGCGGGCTTCTGGATCAGCAGGGTGGTGGCGAAGGAAGAGTTGTCGAAGTGCCAGCCCAGCTCCTGCCCTTCACTGGCATAATGGAGATTGATGGAAGACAGGGGATCGGCGTATTCATAGAGCTCTTCTTCCAGCACATCGCCCAGAAAATCACGGAACGCTTCGGCGTTGTACATGATGCGCAGGGGAGAATCTTCGCCGATAACATCATCGGTAATGCAGCCCTTGGAGGAATTCACCTTCTGATTGCGTGGGTGATCTTCCCCGAAGGCGGGATCCGACTCCGCCAGATAGACGTTATGCTGCTTGGCGGTGTAATAGGCCTGGTGCTGCTTGGCCAAACCTTCCTGCTTCACCTGCTCCACAGCCTCGGGCTTCATGAAACCCGGCAACACCAGGGCGCCGGTGCGGGCCAGGGTGTTACGACACTCGGCACGGAAGTCCGGGTCATCGATGGGATAAACAGATAAGTCGAGAATGGTATTCAGTGTGCTCATAACGTCTTGCTCCAGTCAGTCGGGTAACGGATGTGATTTGTATATACACCATATAAAACCCCGGCAACCGGCAATAGCGATATAAAGTTAACGACATGTTAAGCAATTTTAACCTTGCTGATATATGCGCGTGCTTGACCCCACCAGCGCAGGGCCGCATGATTCGGCCCCTGCCTGATGGCACAGGATCAAATCGATAACGAGAGATGTAACATGGAGCAGGTCTATCACCACCGACTACCCAAATTAAGTAACATACTGGCATTTGAAACCGCTGCCAAAACCGGCAGCCTGGCCAGTGCCGCCGATACCCTGTGCATTACTCCGGCCGCGGTCAGCCAGCAAATCCGCCAGCTGGAAGAGCATCTGGGGATCAAGCTGTTTGTGCGCTCCAAAAGCGGCGTCGAGCTGACCGAGCCGGGGATCAGCTACCTCGCCTTTGCCCAGGAAGCCTTCGAGACCCTGCGGGTGGCCCAGCAGAACATGGCTCAGTATCAGGGTGACCACACCCTGACCATTACCGCCTTGCCGGCGTTGGCGTCCCGCTGGCTGATGCCCCACCTGTATCAGTGGATGGACAGGCACCCGGAGATTGATATTCGCATCCAGGCCACCCACAGCCTGGCCGACTTCAATATCAACCCTACCGACTTCTACCTTTCGTTCGGGGACGAGCATTATCCCCAGCAGGACAAGATAGAGCTGTTTCGCGATGCGGTGATCCCGGTCTGCAGCCCGGCCCTGCTCAAGACAGCCTCTCCCCTGGCCGATCCCGGGCAGCTGTTCGATTACCCCATGATCCATGTGGACTGGGGCCGCGACGGCCGTTTTCTGCCGGACTGGAGTGAATGGCTGCTGGCGGCCAACATCACCACCCGCCCGCCTAACCCGGGACCTTCGTTCAACCTGTCGGCCATGGCGATAGATGCCGCCGTCGCGGGCCGGGGGATCTTGCTGGGGCAGCAATCGCTTATCCGCGAAGAGCTGCAACAGGGCAAACTGGTCGCGCTGTCATCGCTGGCACTGCCGCTCAAC
>JBFGZI010000409.1:0-2059 GCA_041586855.1 Oceanisphaera sp.
CAGGCGGATCGCCTCCACCGCCGCATCGGAGCGGAAGGTGATTTCCGCGGCCGGCAGGCCATTCTCCGCCAGCACCTTGCCCAGGGGAACAATGTCCTCGGCCTGATCGAGCACGATAACCGGCAGTATTTTCAGGTCAGCAATCTGTTCAACGAGCGTACTCATGTTAAGCAATCCTTGTTGTAGTAAAATTCACATCTGCGGTAGCCGAAGCGGGAATAATGGCGCCTTTATGCTGGATAACGATACCGGCCAGTTGATGGCCCTGACGGCAACAGACAGCCGCCGGCTTCCCGGCTAAATAACCGGCGAGAAAGCCCGCATTGAAGGCATCGCCGGCCGAGGTGGTATCCACCACCCGGCTGACGGGGGTGGTGCCGACCAGCTCGGCCTGGCCGCTTGCGGCCTCACCATACAGACAGCCTTCGGCACCCAGCTTGAGCACCGCTTTTTTTACCCCCTGACGGTAGAGTCGGCTCAGGGCCGCGTCCGGCAGCTCATCGCCCCAGATGGCCTGCTCATCATCAAAGGTCACCAGCGCCAGCTCGGTGAAGGACAGGATCTCGCCATAGGCGGCCCGGGTTTCTTCCAGGCTGTTCCACAAGGCGGGACGGTAATTGCTGTCGAAGGCAATGACCACGCCCCGCTCGGACAGGGTTTTCAGCAGCGACAACAGACGCTCTCTGTCCTGTTCGGGCAATATGGCCAGGCTGATCCCGCTCAGATACACCAGCTCACAGCTGGCAAGGTGCTCGGCAACGGCGTCAAAGTCCGGATGCTGCATCAGGTGGCGAGCGGCAGACTGGTTGCGCCAGTAGAGGAAGGTTCGCTCTCCCTGCTCGTCCAGCTGGATCAGATACAGACCGGGCTGACGTTGTGGATCACGCAGCACCTGCTCGGTATTGAGCCCTTCCTGCTGCCAGCGGGCCACCATGCCCTCACTCAGCGCATCGGTCCCCATGGCGGTAATGTAATCGATATTGACGGCGTCACCGGCGGTACGGGCAAGGTAGACGGCGGTATTCAGGCTGTCGCCACCATAGGTCTGCTGCATCGCGCCAAAGGGAGCGCCGTTCAGCTCAATCATGCACTCGCCGATAATGGCAATGCGGTTCATGCCTCTTCTCCCGGCAGACGGAAATAGTCCCTGGCATTGTGGTAACAGATGTTCTGCACCATGCTGCCGAGTAGCTGGATATCATTGGGCGCTTCGCCATTTTCTACCCAGTTGCCGATCATCTCGCACAGGATGCGGCGGAAGTATTCATGACGGGTATAGGACAGAAAGCTGCGCGAGTCGGTGAGCATGCCAACAAACTGGCTCAGCAGACCGAGCTGGGATAATTGCTCCAGCTGGCGCTGCATGCCGTCTTTCTGATCGTTGAACCACCAGCCCGAGCCAAACTGCACCTTGCCGGCGATGCCGCCGCCCTGGAAGTTGCCGATCATGGTGGCCATCATCTCGTTGTCCCGCGGATTCAGGCAGTAGAGGATGGTCTTGGGCAGCTCATCGGTAACGTCCATGGCGTCGAGCAACGAAGACAGCTCGAAGGCGAAAGGCTTGTCGCCAATGGAGTCGAAGCCGGCATCGGCACCCAGCAAACGGAACATGCGGCTATTGTTGTTACGCTGAGCACCAATATGCAGCTGCATCACCCAGCCCCGCCTGGCGTATTGACGACCCAGCCAGACCTGAACCGCCGTGCTGAACTGGGCGGCTTGCTGCTCGCTCAGGGCTTCACCGGCCAGGCGACGGGCCAGCAGGCTATCCAGCTCGCTTTCGGCAGGTACCGCGGCAAAACGCACGATTTCGATACCGTGATCGGCGGCGCGGCAGCCATGGGCGGCGAAGTGATCCAGACGACGGGTCAGGGCGCTCAGCAGATCGTCAAAGCGACGAATCTCGATATCGGCGGCCTGCCCCAGCAGGATCATATAGTCGGCAAAGCCGTCCAGTTCGATTTTAAAGGCCCGATCCGGACGCCAGCTGGGGGCGACTTCGATATCGAAGCTGCTGTCTTCGGCAATGGCCTTGTGGTGTTCCAGCGAATCGATGGGA
>JBFGZI010000410.1:0-2054 GCA_041586855.1 Oceanisphaera sp.
AGCAAAAAGGAGACCACCGTATGAGCACCGGAGCCATCATCATGATGCTGATCGGACTCGGCATCACCTGGGGCGGTGCCGCTCTGTGTATTCGCCGGGCGATGAAGTCCAAAGCAAAATAACGTACCAAGGCAGCCGAGAGGCTGCCTTTTTTTTCGATGAATACAAAGCCCTCCCCGATATCTAACCATACAAGACGCCGCCGTAGGTGCCGCTTTAGCTGGCACGAATAGGCGCAGACTCACAAACGGCGTGTACCTGCAGAATCGGTGTTAACGGCCAGCGGAGCTGGCCCTGCCGACTGAAGTGGCAGCTACAAGGTCATGCCCCAAATAGCCCCCGATGTATGGGTTAGGTGATCTCGGCCCCGACTCCGGGTATCCTTGCGCGTTTTCATCCATGCAGGTAGTGATAATGGACTGGGATCCCCATGTTACCGGGCGCAATGGTGTGCTGGCGCAGCTTGCCGATCTCATCGATATCGGCACGCCGCAGTGGCCCACCCTGGTTGAGCTGAACCAGAGTCTGGCCGCCGACTTGCCGGTACAATTTATCGATGATGACCGTTTTACCGAACTGAACTGCTATTACGAGCAGGCGGTGGCCCAGGGCATGGTGCCGACCCGCGCCGCCAACTGGCATGACTTTTTCGGCGCCGTGATCTGGGCGCTGTTTCCCCGCACCAAGGCGCTGCTCAACCGGCTGCACATGGCAGATATAACGGCATGTGGGCTCGGCAAACGCACGCCCAGGCGCGACCGGGTGACCCACTTCGACGAATGCGGCCTGGTGCTGGCGGTCAAGGACAAGGCAGAAGCCGAACACTGGCTGCGTGAACACGACTGGCAACGGCTGTTTATTAGCGAACGCCAGCGCTGGGGAAAAGACTGGCAACCCTTTATCTTCGGCCATGCGCTGTACGAGCAGGCGCTGGCGCCCTTTATCGGGCTCACCGGCAAGTGCGTGGTGCTGGAGATGCCTGCCGCCTTCTTTGAACGGCCCGCAAACCGGCGTTATCCACTACTGGATGCCCGGCTGGCGGAGCATCTTGAACAAAATACGCTGTTCGACCGGCCGCGCCCCTTGTTGCCACTGCCCTTGCTGGGCATTCCCGGCTGGTGGCCGGCCAACGAAGATCCGGCCTTTTATCAGAACCGGGATTATTTCCGCCCCCGGCGTAACAGATGATTTAACTCGATTTTTTTCTTACACTTGCCGCCTTGTCATCGAAAGGAAGTTGTTATGTCCGGGTCCGACCCTGTTTATGACCTTGAATTCAAACGTCATTACCTGCACCCCAGATACTGGCCGACCTGGCTGGCCATCGGCTTGTTGTGGCTGCTGGCCTGGCTGCCGGTGCGCGCACGCGACGCGGTTGCCGGCGCTGTCGCCCCCTTGCTGGTGAAACTGGCCAAAAAGCAGTGTTACATCGCCCGTACCAATATCCGGCTGTGCTTTCCCGAGCTACCCGACCATGAAGTGGAGCAGATGCTGCTGGACTCCATTCGTGCCGGTCTGATGACCTTTATGGGTTACGGCGAGTGGACCGCCCGCAGCCGTGACTATCTGCAGGGCCGCTTCGTGGTGCAGGGCCGGGAGCATCTGGACGCCTGTCTGGCGAATGATGAAAAAATCATCTTCATGATCCCCCATACCTGGGCCATCGACGCCGGGGGTCTCTATCTCACCTCTCTGGGGCTGCCCATGTGCACCATGATGCACAGCGCCAAGAACCAGGTGTTCGACTGGTTTATCAACCGCCAGCGGGCCCGGTTCAACGGCATCGTCTACGAGCGCGACGCCGGCATCAAGGCGGTGATCAAGACCATCAAGAATGGCAAGCATTTCTTCTATCTGCCAGATCAGGATCACGGCCGGGAAGCCAGCCTCTTCGTGCCCTTTTTCGCCGAGCTCAAGGCCACCCTGCCGGCCCTGCCCAAGCTGGTGAAGCTGACCGGCGCCAAGGTGATACCCGTACTCAGCGTCTACAATGCCGAGCAACATCGCTACGAGCTGATCATTCGCCCGCCCATGGCGCCCTACCCCACCGCCGA
>JBFGZI010000411.1:0-2053 GCA_041586855.1 Oceanisphaera sp.
CCGTCATAGAGATAGGGAAAGTCGCGAAACACCCGGATACGCAGTTCGGCCAGCTTGTTCAGCCAGGGTGCCAGCCCGGGGCCGGAGACCGTCAGCAGTCGGACCGGTTCACTCATCAGGCACTGACCTGGGCGACCCAGTCGTTGAGGTTGTAGTAGTTGCTGATGCGCGCCACCTTGTTGTCGCGCAGCTCGAAGAAGGCGCCGGCCGGCAGTCGGTAGCGCTGGCCGCGGGCTTCGGGCAGGCCCTCATCGGTCACCAGATACTCGCCCAGCACCACAAATTCGGCGGCGGCCCGGCTGCCATCGGCATTGCTCATGATCTGGATGTCGACCAGCTGTTCCCGGTAGTTGCGGTTCATGCGCTCCATGAAGGCGGCGAACGCCTCGCGGCCGGTTTCGCGGTCGCCCTGATTGATGTCGTGCTGGACATCGTCGGTCAACAGCGTGAGGAAGGCATCCATATCACCGGCGTTAAAGGCCTGATAGTAATCGGCGATCAGTTGTTCGGCATTGGCTCTGTTCATGATGATGCTCCTGATTCTGGCAATAGCAGGCTAATCTCGGCGAAAGCGCCGAACCGGTCAAGACCGGCGGGCCAAAGCGGCCGGCAAATGACTTTTTCAGCTCGGAAAAAGTGGCGACAGATATGTTCCTGTGGCGTCGAGGCGCGGCTTAACCCGGTCCGGCACTTGGGGTACACTTGGGCAGCATTTATTCAGGAACCGTGACCATGCAGCTCACCCCGGCATCCCTTGCCCCCTATAACACCTTTGCCCTGACCCAGACCGCCGATCGATTGATGGTGCTGGAGCAGAGGGAACAATTGCCCGAGTTGTGGCAAGCCCGCCAGGATGAGCCCCTGCTGATAGTCGGAGAAGGGTCCAACCTGCTGTTTACCGCGCCTTTTCACGGCCTGGTACTGGTTAACCGCCTCAAGGGTATCAATGTCACCGAAACCGAAAGCGCCTGGCTGCTGAAGGTGGAGGGCGGCGAAAACTGGCATCAGCTGGTGTGCTGGACCCTGGCGCAGAAGATGCCGGGGCTGGAAAACCTGGCGTTGATCCCCGGCACCGTCGGCGCCTCGCCAATCCAGAATATCGGTGCCTACGGGGTAGAGCTGGCGCCATTCTGCGAACAGGTAGAGAGTTTCGATTGGCATAGCGGCACAACCCGTTACTGGTCGGCGGCCGAGTGCGCCTTCGGTTACCGGGATAGCGTGTTCAAGCATGAGGCGCGTCATCACCTGATCCTGAGTGTAACCCTGCGGCTGCCCAAGCTCTGGCAACCTGTGCTGGGCTATGGCCCGTTGGCGGAGCTGGGCGAGGCGGCTACGGCAGAGCAGATTTTCGATCGGGTCTGCGCCACCCGCCAGGCCAAGCTGCCGGATCCGGCGGTGCTGGGCAATGCCGGCAGTTTCTTCAAGAATCCCAAGGTGGTGACCGCCCAAGCCGAGGCGCTCAAGCTGGCCTGGCCGGCGCTGCCGGTGTTTGAGGCAGAAAGCGGGCGGAGCAAGCTGGCGGCGGGCTGGCTGATCGACAGGGCGGGCCTCAAGGGTACCCGTATCGGGGGGGCAGGGGTGCATACCGAACAGGCGCTGGTGCTGGTCAACCACGGTGGCGCCACCGCCGAAGATGTGCTGCGACTGGCGGCACTGGTGCGGGAGCGGGTGGAGCAGCTGTTTGGTGTGCGGCTCGAGCCCGAGGTGCGCATGATAGGCTCCGGCGGCGAAACCCACCTGGACGAGGCGCTGGCATGTCTGAACTGACCCCATTGCGCGAGACCCTGCTCCGCCTGCTGGCCGATGGCCAGTTTCATTCCGGGGAACAGCTGGGAGAACGACTTTCGGTCAGCCGTGCGGCGGTCGGCAAGCACGTGCAGGCGCTCAAAGCCCTTGGGCTGGATGTCTACAGTGTGAGCGGCAAGGGCTACCGACTGGCGGTGCCGCTGCAACTGCTGGATCAGACGCGGCTGAGCGAGGCGCTGGCGCCGAGCCGGGCCGAGCTGGTGCCGGTGATAGGCTCCACCAATCAGCACTGGCTGGAGTCGCTCTC
>JBFGZI010000412.1:0-2052 GCA_041586855.1 Oceanisphaera sp.
ACGGCCCAGGCGGGCCAGATCACGACCGCTGTTGAACAGGCCGGCATTGAAGAAATAGGGGCTCTTGCGCCCGGATTTCAGGGTGAACTCGCCAAATTTAAGCACCTCTTTGGCCATGGCAAATTCGATAAAATCACGCTGGTAGGTTTTCATCAATGTTTCTCACGTATTTTATTTGAAGGACTTTTTAACTGATAGCTTACAGCCTGTTTCTTAGTCACAAGTTCTTGCCGTTTGCTGAAACGTACGCTTTCATCGGACAAAGCGCACTGCTTCTCCGGCACGCCGTAAACCCATCCATGGGGGCTCCATCGCGCCATCCCTGGCGCGAAGGGCGCGGCGAAGCAGACACCCTTTGCCCTCCTTGGAGCACTCGGAGCTGACAGTCAGCTTTCATTCAGGCAACGCCGAAGTTTCCCGAAGCAGCAGTGGGGATTGCCGGAGCCGACCGTCAAATGTCAGGGATGACATTTGCCGAGCGCCCCACGGATGGGCTTGAAGCGTGTCGGCGGAGTGCAACCGCACTACTGCTTCGCATGGCGACCGTTCTCGGCGACTTGTGACCAGGAGACAAGCTTACAGCTGACCGCTTATCACTGTCTCAAATCGCCCGACGCTGGTGCTCCACCAGCTCGTCGATGGACTTGCGGGCCAGCGCCAGCATGGCCAGCAGCTCTTCGTGGCTGAAGGGTTCGCCTTCGGCGGTGCCCTGCACCTCTATCATCTTGCCTTCGGCGGTCATCACCACGTTCATGTCGGTTTCGGCGGCGGAATCTTCGGTGTATTCCAGATCCGAGACCGCCTGACCATCAACAATACCCACGGAAATGGCGGCCACCAGAGTCTTGAGCGGGTCGGTCGTGATCATGCCCTGCTCCTTCATCCAGGTCAGCGCCTGGGCCAGCGCCACGCAGGCACCGGTAATGGCCGCGGTGCGGGTGCCACCATCGGCCTGGATCACGTCGCAATCCACGGTAATGGTGTACTCGCCCAGCTTGTTCAGATCCATGGCCGCGCGCAGCGAGCGACCGATAAGACGCTGAATTTCCATGGTACGACCACCCTGTTTGCCCTTGGCCGCCTCACGATGCATACGGCTGTGAGTCGAGCGCGGCAGCATGCCGTATTCCGCCGTCACCCAGCCCTGGCCCTTGCCCCGCAAGAAGCGTGGTACACCCTTATCTACCGACGCGGTACACAGCACCTTGGTATGACCGAATTCCACCAGCACAGAGCCTTCGGCATGACGGGTATAATTGGAAGTGATGGTAACGGGTCGCATTTCATCGACCGCGCGTCCGCAGGCTCGTGTAGACATGGCATTCTCCAGTAGGAATAAAATCGCGCCGCCCGGCGGGCGAAACGTCGCCATTATAGAGAAACTGGCCGGCCATTGCATGCGGCCGACCATTGGCGGAAACGGCGGCCTGTGTCAGACTTGACCGATTAACCTGCAACACACAATGGGAATCACATGATCCACAGCATGACCGCCTACGCCCGGCAGGAATTCAAGCAAGACTGGGGCACCGCCGTCTGGGAAATCCGCTCGGTCAACCAACGTTATCTGGAAACCTATACCCGGCTGCCCGAGCAGTTTCGCAGCCTGGAGCCGCTGGTACGCGAAAAACTGCGCTCCCGCCTGCAACGGGGCAAGGTCGAGTGCGGCCTGCGCTTCGAGAGCAATCTAGCCAACCAGGGTCAGCTGCAGATGAACAAGGCCCTGGCCGAGCAGCTGATCGAAGGCGCCACCTGGGTGATGGAAAAAGCCGGCCAGGGCAGCCTGAACCCGGTCGATATTCTGCGCTGGCCGGGGGTGATGGAAGCCCAGGCTCAGGATATGGATGCCCTCAGCAATCAGCTGATGGCCTGCCTGGACAAGGTGGTCGACGACTTCCTCGCTGCCCGTGCCAGCGAAGGCGACAAGCTGAAGGATCTGATTGAACAGCGCCTCACCGGTATCGAGCAGGAAGTGACCAAGGTCAAGACCGAGATGCCCGCCATCATGGCCTGGCAGCGCCAGCGCCTGCAGGACAGATTCGAAGAAGCCAA
>JBFGZI010000413.1:0-2049 GCA_041586855.1 Oceanisphaera sp.
ACATAACGCAGCATGTCGGCTACCGTACTGCCGGCTTTCACGTTATTGACCACCACCTTGCCCTGCTCGTCCACCGACACTTCCGCGCTATGGGTATCGCCGAACAGGTTGTGCATGTCGCCCAGAATCTCCTGATAGGCACCCACCAGGAAAAAGCCCAGGTACTGGGGCTGACCGGGCACAAACTCGGGCATCGGCAGCGTGGTTTCCACACCCTGACCATCCACGTACTGATCGATGGCACCGTCCGAATCACAAGTGATGTCCAGGATCACCGCACGACGGGTCGGCGCCCTATCCAGTCCATCCAGCGGCAATACCGGGAAGATCTGATCGATACCCCAGGCGTCGGGCAATGACTGGAACAGGGAGAAGTTGACGAAACACTTGTCTGCCAGCTTCTCGTTCAGCTCGTCGATAATGGGTCTGTGCGCCCGGTTTACCGTGTCCAGCCGTGACTTGATGCCCAGGCAGATGTTGAGATGCATTTCCTCGGCCCAGGCTCTGTCTTCCAGGGTCATCAGACCCATGTTGTACTGCTGGTGCACATCGGCCAGCTCGGCTACGGTGTCGTGGTAGATTTCGAGCAATGGCGGATCTTCCTGGCACAGATCTTCCCAGGTTTCCCAGATGTTCTGCAGCAAAAAGGCGGCGTCGTCTGCCGGTGCTTTTGCGGCCTGGGGTTTGGCCGATTCGGTACTGATCACATCGGCCACCAGCATGGCATGGTGCGCGGTAATGGCCCGGCCGGATTCACTGATGATCAGCGGATAAGGCAGCTCGAACTCGCGGCACACATCACCGATACCCCAGACCACATTGTTGGCGTATTCGCGCAGGTTATAGTTGGCCGAGCAATAGCTCTGCGAACGGGTACCTTCGTAATCCACGCCCAGACCACCGCCCACATCGACGATATCGACCGGTACACCCATACGGCGCAGCTCGCCGTAGAAACGGCCGCATTCACGCACGCCTTTCTGGATATCGCGAATATTGGCAATTTGGGAGCCCAGATGAAAGTGCAGCAGCTGCAGCCAGTCCAGGCAGTCTGCATCGCGCAATTGCTTGACCAGATTCAACACATGGGCCGCACTCAGGCCAAACTTGGACTTTTCGCCACCGCTGGACTGCCATTTTCCGGCGCCCTGAGAGGCCAGCCGGGCACGCACACCAAGTCGGGGCGCCACATTAAGGCGTTTGGCCTCGTCCATCACCATGGTCAGCTCGGACAGCTTCTCGATGACGATATAGACCTGATGGCCCATCTTGGTGCCCAGCAGCGCCAGACGAATATATTCCTTGTCTTTATAACCGTTACAGACGATCACCGACTCGGTTTCATGGCTATGCGCCAGTACCGCCAGCAGCTCCGGCTTGGAACCGGCTTCCAGGCCCAGGCGAGGCTTGTCCTTGTAGGCCTTGGTGACCGCGTCCAGCACACCGCGCTGCTGGTTGACCTTGATCGGGTACACGGTCAGGTAATCGCCTTCGTAACCATAATCCTCGATGGCGCCGCTAAAGGCATTGAACAGGGCGTCGATACGGCTTTTGATAATATCGGGAAAACGCAACAGCACCGGCGCGGCGTAGCCTTCGGCCTTGAGCTGCTCGACCACCTCGGATACCACCACTTTGGCCTCGGGTCGGGTTTTATCGGGGGTCACCACCACCCGTCCCTGATCATCCAGATGAAAGAAACCCGCGCCCCAGTAAGGCAGGTTGTACACTTTGAGCGCGTCGTTTGCGGACCATTCAGCCATATTCTTTGTCCCCTTTGAATGTAAGGGCCATAGAAGATCCGGACCTGAATAAGGCCCGGTACGATAATTTTTTGACGCTCCGAGGGTATAGAGCGTTCGGCGCTTCAACAAGCATCACCGTGCCATTGCTACTAGTGACATTGGTACTAATGGCCATAGACATGGTTTGTCCTGAAAAACGGGAGCCGAGTCTACACACAGAGTCGGACGCTGACTAGGGTCTGTTGACCTTTCACGGTTAAATTTTGTTCGAGTTAAACGCGTTTTTATCGCGGCGAGAGGGGTG
>JBFGZI010000414.1:0-2033 GCA_041586855.1 Oceanisphaera sp.
CTGCCCTATGGCCTGGTGATGGGCGCGGGCGTGGCCCGCAGCCTGGGCGTGGTGCCCGGCGATCAGGTGCGGGTGACGGTCACCGAGGGCAGCCGCTTTACGCCGCTGGGTCGGGTGCCGAGCCAGCGACTCTTTACCCTGGTCGGCACCTTCAGCACCGGCAATGACGTAGACCGGCAGCTGGTGCTGGCCCGGCTCGTGGATGCGGCCCGCCTGCTGCGCTATGCGCCGGGTCAGGCCTCCGGCCTGCGCCTGTGGCTGAACGATCCTTTCGAACTTGACCGGCTGCCGGCCCTGCCACCTGGGCTGAAATACGAGACCTGGCAGCAGAGCCGGGGCGAGCTGTTTCAGGCGGTGGCGATGGAAAAACGGCTGATGAGCCTGATGCTGGCGCTGATCATCCTGGTGGCGGCTTTCAATATTCTCTCGGCCATGGTGATGGTGGTGACCGACAAGGAAGCCGAAATCGCCATGCTGCAAACCCTGGGCCTGAGTCGTTACCGGGTGATGGCAGTGTTCATGATCCAGGGCGGTTTCAGCGGTGTGCTGGGCTGCGTGCTGGGCTTTGCGCTCGGTTTGCTGCTGAGCCTGAACCTGGACGGAGTGCTCAACCTGCTGGGCATCAACTTCTATTCCGCCGCCGGGGGCAGCCAGCTGCCGGTCTTGCTGTTGCCCGGGCAACTGATCATGGTGTTGTTTTCCACTTTATTACTGTGCGTGCTGGCCAGCCTTTATCCGGCCTGGCGGGCGTCACGGGTTCATCCAGCCGAGGCTTTGCGTTATGAATAACCCCCTGTTAGTGGTCGAGAATCTGGGTAAAACCCATCAGGACGGGGCGCAACCGGTCACCATACTGGATGGCGTCAGCCTTCAACTTTCCGCCGGCGAGAGCCTGGCGGTGGTGGGCAGTTCCGGCTCGGGCAAGAGCACACTGCTGCATCTGCTCGGCAGCCTGGATGCCCCGACTCATGGCCGGGTACTGGTGGAGGGGGAAGATCTGCACCATATGTCAGGCCGCAGCCAGGCCCGCTTTCGTAACCAGAAGCTGGGCTTCGTCTATCAGTTCCATCATCTGCTGGGCGAGTTCAGCGCCCTGGAAAACGCGGCCATGCCCTTGCTGATTGCCGGCCGGCCGGTGAAAGAGGCCAAAGAGCAGGCAGAAGCCCTGCTCACGCGGGTGGGGCTGGGTCACCGACTGGATCACAGACCCTCGGCCCTGTCCGGCGGCGAGCGTCAGCGGGTCGCCATCGCCCGGGCCCTGGTCAACAAGCCCCGGCTGGTGCTGGCCGATGAGCCCACCGGCAACCTGGACGCCCACAGCGCCGCCGAGGTGTTTGCACTGCTGGCCGAATTGCAGAGCGAGCTGGGCACCGGCCTGGTGGTGGTAACCCACGATCTGGCGCTGGCCGCCCGGCTCGACCGGCAGTGCCGCCTGGTGGATGGTCGCCTGGTCGACAGCCAACTGCAGGAGCAAGGCTGATGTTTCGTCCCCTGAGTGTCTTTCTGGGCTGGCGCTTCAGCCGGGCCCGGCGGCGTAACCGCTTTATTTCCTTTATTTCGGTGGCCTCTATTCTGGGCATCGCCATCGGGGTCGGCGCGCTGATCCTGGGGTTGTCGGCGATGAACGGCTTCGAACGCGAGCTGGAAAACCGCATTTTGTCGGTGCTGCCCCATGGCCAGCTTAAGGCCGCCGAGGGGCCGGTCGAAGGCTGGCGCGACATGGTCAGCGAAATGGAAGCCGCCCCCGGCATACTGGCGGTATCGCCCTATGTGCCGCTGGAAGGGCTGCTCAGCAAGGGCGACAAGCTGAAGGCGGTACAACTGCAGGGCGTGGTGCCGGAGCTTGAGGGCAGGGTGTCCGAGCTGACGCCTTATCTTGGTGGTGCCAGCCTGACTGTACTGGTGCCCGGCGAGCGGGGGCTGATCCTCGGCAAGGCCATCGCCGAGCAGCTGGAGCTGGCCGTGGGCGATCGGGTGTCCCTGCTGCTGCCGTCACCGGGCAGCCAGGGTTTTGGCTCGCCCCGACGGCACAG
>JBFGZI010000415.1:0-2031 GCA_041586855.1 Oceanisphaera sp.
GAGGCAACAGAGATCGGCTCCCACGACCGTGAAATGCCAAGGCCGAAAAATGCTCCTGCCGTTCCGGCATTCCCGCCGTCCCTGGCGGTCAGATGGCATTTCCCGAGCCCCCATGGATGGGTTCATGGCGTGTCGTGGGAGGTGACTCTGTTTCCTCTCGTGTCCAGCTTTAAAATAGATCATATTTTTATTTAGATTGGTATAAGTCGACATCAGAAAGGAAAAAGGGGTCGGAGTCAATTAACCGTTAATTGACTCCGACCCCTTTAATTAAGATCCTGACTTTCGTCAGGATGACGATATAAAAACACCGAGCCTGTCGACTCGGTGTTTTACTCTTCACTCCTTACGCCTCACCCCTCACTGGAGCTCAGCTCAGCTCAGCAGTAACCGTAGCCCATCAAACGCTGATAGCGCTGTTCCAGCAGGGTGTCGATATCGAGCTGATCCAGATCGTTCAGATCGGCCAGCAGCCGCGCCTTCAGATTTTCGGCCATCAGCAACGGATTGCCGTGGGCGCCGCCCATGGGCTCTTCCACCACGTTGTCAATCAGCTTCAGCTCGTGGATCCGCTGGGCGGTAATGCCCATGGCTTCGGCGGCCAGCGAGGCCTTGTCGGCACTCTTCCACAGAATGGAGGCACAGCCTTCAGGCGAGATCACCGAATAGGTGGAATACTGCAGCATGTTGACTCTGTCGCCCACGCCGATGGCCAGGGCGCCGCCGGAGCCACCTTCACCAATCACGGTACAGATGATGGGGGTCTTGAGGCCGGACATCACCTTGAGGTTGCGGGCAATGGCTTCAGACTGGCCGCGTTCTTCGGCACCCACACCCGGGTAGGCACCGGGGGTGTCGATAAAGGTCAGGATCGGCATCTTGAAGCGCTCGGCCATTTCCATCAGGCGCAGGGCCTTGCGGTAGCCCTCGGGGCGCGGCATACCGAAGTTGCGTTTGATCTTTTCCTTGGTTTCCCGGCCTTTCTGCTGGCCTATGACCATGACGGGGCGCCCTTCGAAACGGGCAACGCCGCCCACTATGGCCTTGTCGTCCGCATAGGCGCGATCGCCGGCCAGCTCGTCGAATTCACCGAACATCATCTCGAGGTAATCGAGAGTATAAGGGCGGCGCGGGTGGCGGGCCAGCTGGGAGATCTGCCAGGGACCCAGGTTGTTGAAGACCTTCTTGGTCAGCTCGTCACGCTTGGCTTCCAGGCGACCGATTTCTTCACCCAGGTCGATGTCTGTTTCGCCTTCGCTGACATGGCGGAGTTCTTCAATCTGGGCCTGCAGCTCGGCAATGGGTTGTTCAAAATCCAGAAAATGGTGGCTCATCAAAGATCCCTTCTATTCAAAAATTAGTTCGACTTTATCCTGACCCAGCAGCTGCTTCAGCGACGCCAGCATCTGGTCGGTGGGGGTGACCCGCCACTCGGTTCCAAGCATTAGCTGCGCCCGTGCTCCCGGTCGGCAATAGGTCACTCGAACAGGACAGACTCCCGCCCGCACGGGGGTAAGTATGTCCAGCAATTGGGTAAAAAAGCCTTCGTCTATCTGGCTTTTATCGATGTTCAACGCCAGACCACGAGCAAAGCGCTCGCGGGCATCACTGATATCAAGCACTTCTCGTGCCGACATTTTAAGGCCGCCGGAGAAGTCATCAAAGCTGACCTGTCCGCTGATGACCAGGATTTTATCCTTTTCCAGCAAAGACTCATAGCGTTCCAGTGCTTCCGAGAACAGGGTCACGTCCAGGCGACCGGATCTGTCGTCCAGGGTGAGTATGCCCATGCGGTTGCCGCGCTTGGTGGTCATGACCCGGGCGGCAATCACCAGGCCGGCGGCGGTGGTGGTTCTATCCCGGCTGGTGGCCTGCAATTCTATCAGCCGCCCCGTGGTGTAATGGCGCAGTTCTTTCGCATACTGGTTGATCGGGTGCCCGGTCAGATAAAGCCCCAGGGTATCCCGCTCACCGTCCAGCCAGACGTTGTCGGGCCAGGCCGGCACGTCCACGAAGGCGTGCTCTATGTGC
>JBFGZI010000416.1:0-2030 GCA_041586855.1 Oceanisphaera sp.
CTGTTTCGATGCCAACGCCGGCCTGTTCGAAACCCTGCTGGGCCCGGATGATGCCATTATCTCCGACGCCCTCAACCACGCTTCCATCATCGACGGCGTGCGCCTGTGCAAGGCCAAGCGCTACCGCTATGC
The DNA here is from genome assembly GCA_041586855.1 of Oceanisphaera sp. Taxonomy (GTDB): domain Bacteria; phylum Pseudomonadota; class Gammaproteobacteria; order Enterobacterales; family Aeromonadaceae; genus Oceanimonas. Next base: position 133 of record JBFGZI010000416.1, read on the forward strand.
CAACAACGACATGGCCGAGCTGGAAGCCCGGCTGCAGCAGGCGGACGCCGACGGTGTGCGCTTCAAGCTGATTGCCACCGACGGCGTCTTCTCGATGGATGGCGTCATCGCCAACCTCAAGGCCATCTGTGATCTGGCGGACAAATACAATGCCATGGTGATGGTGGACGACTCCCATGCGGTCGGCTTCGTCGGCGAACAAGGCCGCGGCACCCATGAATACTGCGAAGTCATGGATCGGGTCGACATCATCACCGGCACCCTGGGCAAAGCCCTGGGTGGCGCCTCCGGCGGTTATACCTCGGGCAAGAAGGAAGTGATCGACTGGCTGCGTCAGCGCTCACGGCCGTACCTGTTCTCCAACTCGGTGGCGCCGGCCATAGTGGCAGCTTCCATCAAGGTGTTGGAGATGCTGAAAAACGGCGACAAGCTGCGCAACAAGGTGCGGGAAAACAGCGCCTACTTCCGTGAGCAGATGAGCGCCGCCGGCTTTACCCTGGCCGGGCAGGATCACGCCATTATTCCGGTGATGCTGGGCGATGCCGCCCTGGCGGCGCAGATGTCCGACAAGCTGCTGGAGCGGGGCATCTATGTCATCGGTTTCTCCTTCCCGGTAGTGCCCAAGGGCCAGGCCCGTATTCGCACCCAGATGTCGGCGGCCCACAGCCGCGAACAGCTGGATCAGGCTATCGCTGCCTTTATCGAGGTCGGCCGCGAGCTGGGTGTTATTTAAGGAGATCATGACCATGAAAGCACTGGCAAAACTGAAGGCAGAACCCGGCATCTGGATGACCGAGGTGCCCGAGCCCGAACTGGGTCATAACGACTTGCTGATCAAGATCCGCAAGACCGCCATCTGCGGCACCGATATTCATATCTATAACTGGGATGAATGGTCCCAGAACACCATACCGGTCCCCATGGTGGTCGGCCACGAATACGTGGGCGAAGTGGTGGCTCTGGGCCAGGAAGTCCGCGGCTTTGCAGTGGGCGATCGGGTGTCCGGCGAAGGCCATATCACCTGCGGCCACTGCCGCAACTGCCGGGCCGGACGTACCCATCTGTGTCGTAACACCGTCGGTGTGGGCGTGAACCGCGAAGGTGCCTTCGCCGAGTATCTGGTGATCCCGGCCTTCAACGCCTTCAAGCTGCCCGATGAAGTGTCCGACGATCTGGCGTCCATTTTCGACCCCTTCGGCAATGCGGTACACACGGCGCTGTCGTTCGATCTGGTAGGCGAAGATGTGCTGATCACCGGCGCCGGTCCCATCGGCATCATGGCTGCGGCCGTGGCCCGCCATGTGGGTGCCCGCCATGTGGTGATCACCGACGTCAACGAATACCGGCTGGAGCTGGCGCGCAAGATGGGCGTGACCCGGGCGGTGAACGTGGCGACCGAGAAGCTGGACACAGTGATGGCCGAGCTGGGCATGACCGAAGGCTTCGACGTGGGCCTGGAAATGTCCGGGGTGCCGATAGCGTTCAGTGACATGCTGGACAAGATGAACCACGGCGGCAAAATCGCCATGCTGGGCATTCCCCCGTCCGACATGGCCATCGACTGGACCAAGGTGATCTTCAAGGGCCTGGTGCTCAAGGGCATCTACGGCCGGGAGATGTTCGAAACCTGGTACAAGATGGCTAGCCTGATCCAGTCGGGTCTGGATCTGAGCCCCATCATCACCCATCACTTCAAGGTCGACGACTTCCAGCAGGGCTTCGACACCATGCGTTCCGGCCAGTCCGGTAAAGTCATCCTCGACTGGACCTGATCGTCACACTACGGGGGTGGGCGCCATGCAGGCGCTCATCCCCGAGCTTCTCTAGGGTCTGTTGACCTTTCGAGATGATTTTTGCAGCAGTTTGTGGGGTCTTGATACAAGGCAGCGCTTATGCCA
>JBFGZI010000417.1:0-2008 GCA_041586855.1 Oceanisphaera sp.
GCCAATTCGCCGCCTGCCAGTTGCTGATTGGGCCGGGCCACCAGGTTGATGACGTAAACGTCCTGCCAGGTCTTGGGAAGGTCCCGCCGCGGGGCAGCCGGGACTGACTCCGGTTCGGCATTATGGATGGGTTCGGGTGCAAGCTCTGGCTCGGGAGCCAGCTGCGGTTCGACAATGTCGGCTCTGGGCGCCGGAGCTGCCGGCTCGTCGAACAGGGGATCAATCTCACCCTGGCGATACTGGCGCTCGCGTTGCTGTAATTCGGTTTCGGCAACAACCGATTTATCCGCAGAAAAAGCCTTGGTAGCAGAAGGCGATTTTTTAGCAGATGAAGGCGTCGCCGGCGTCAGTCCGATGCCGGGTTCGTCTTCATCGTCGTCGTTGAGTGCAGAAAAATGCGGGGATGTTTGCCAGTCATTCTCGTCTTCATACTGACGGCGCACTGTCTCGGCCGTGCGCGTACCGGCCACTCGCACCTTGCCGATACCATCACGATCAAAGTCATCGTCGCCGGCCGCTCCGTTACCGACCTTGCCTATCGGTTTTTCACGCATCGGCTTTTGACGTCCTTTCTGACTGGTCCACAGCCCATGGATCAGTAAGGCGGCAATGGCCACCGCACCCAGAATGATCAAGATAATTCGCAAATCCTGCATTATCGCTTCTCTAAAGTTTTTGCCTGTATTCAGCCATGTTGCCGACGCAAGCGGTAATCTGATGACTCGGGCCGGAATATAATCAAAGACACCGACAAGGGTATGTTTACCATACGGGTTTGACAAGAGTCATCTCGGTGAGTAACTGATAAAAACTCGTATTTTGCACCTATTATCTGTCAGGGAACCGATACTGGTGCCTGTCTGGATGCCTGGGGCCGGATACCGGCAGGGATTGTACCCAATTTCGCTTATCCGGAGCTACGACAGACTACTTCGCGACGACTTCCAACCCCGGGCTTGGCAGCCCGCCCATGGCTCTCTAGGGTCTGTTGACCTTTCGAGATGATTTTTGCAGCAGTTTGTGGGGTCTTGATACAAGGCAGCGCTTATGCCATGTAGTCACTCTACATAAATACGCGATAACGCAGTAGCAAGACCCCACAAGCGCTGCCCTGCGGGTTCGGCTAAACGCGTTTTTCTCTTTGTTGAGAGAGCTTTGCTTAGAATGCTAGGCTACACCCCTCTCGCCGCGATAAAAACGCGTTTAGCTCGAACAAAATTTCACCGCGAAAGGTCAACAGACCCTAATATATGTTTTTTCTAAAGGAAGCCTTAATGCCAGCCACTTATCATACGGCCAGCGGTCCACAATATCTGCTCAAGGGGTTGTCCCTGATCCGGGAGCCGGATTTACGCCTCTTCGTGCTGATCCCGCTGGCAATCAACCTGCTGCTGTTCGGCGGCGCCTTTTACTGGCTTTATTTACAACTGGGGCAGCTTTTTTCCTGGTTTGAGGGGGCCATTCCCGACTACCTGCAATGGCTGAGCTATCTGCTCTGGCCCCTGGCCATCGTCACCATCGCCGTGGTGTTTTCGCTGATGTTCACCAGTTTCGCCAACCTGCTGGCCGCCCCCTTCAACGGTCTGCTGGCTGAACGGGTAGAACAGAAACTGACCGGCAAGAAACTGCCCGACAGCAGCTGGGCCGCCCTGGTAAGGGACACCCCCCGCATGCTCAGCCGGGAAGTGCGCAAGATGACCTATTATGTGCCTCGCGCCATCGGCTGCCTGCTGCTGTTTCTGGTGCCCGCCTTCGGACAAACCCTGGCGCCGCTGATCTGGTTTGCGTTCAGCGCCTGGATGATGGCCATCCAGTACTGCGACTACCCGTTCGATAATCACAAAATCGACTTCGATCTGATGCGGCACTCACTGGCGGAAAAAAGACGGCTCAGCTGGGGCTTTGGCGCCAGCGTCGCACTCTGTTCGGGCTTGCCGCTGATCAACCTGCTGATCATGCCGGTGGCGATTTGCGGCGCCACCGCCCTGTGGGTCGATCATTACACCCA
>JBFGZI010000418.1:0-2001 GCA_041586855.1 Oceanisphaera sp.
CCAGTGGCGCAGCACATTATGGCGTCGGGCCCGGCTCAGAGCCTGCAAGCCATTAACAGACAAAGCACCGGCCGGATTCAGCAGGCCGGGTAAATCCTGCTCGGCCAGCTCCTGGGCCAGCTCCATCTGTTCGGCGCACAGCTCGGCGCTGCGAGCCAGGGTGCGATTGAAAGAAGGCCACTGTTGCAGCAAGGGCGGCAGGATGCGATTGCGCAGAAAATTGCGATCAAAGTCGTCATCTGCATTGCTGGGATCCTCCACCCAGCTCAAGTTCAGTTCCCGGCCGAAGTCTTCCAGCTGTCGCCGCGAACAGGCCAGCAGGGGCCGCCACTGCTGGCCCGGGCCGAACGGCTTGCGCATGGGCATGGCCGCCAGCCCCGCCACACCGGCCCCCCGCTTCAGCGCCAGCAACAGGGTCTCGGCCTGATCGTCCAGGTGGTGTCCGGTCAGCAAGATCTCGCACGGCTGCATGGCCTCGGCCAACGCTTGATAACGGGCCTCGCGCGCCGCCGCCTCCAGGCTGACTCTGGGCCCCAGCGCTACCTGTATGCTTATGGTCTCACAAGCTACGCCCAACGACTCTGCCACCCGGGCACAGTGGGCCGGCCAGGGCTCGGCCGCCGCCTGCAGACCGTGGGCGATATGCACCGCCCGCACCGATCTGCCCTGCTCCCGGGCCCGGCGCGCGGCCAGCGCCAGCAGCACCGTCGAGTCCAGTCCGCCGCTAAAGGCCACCAGCAGCGATTGCTCTGGCGTCAGGTCGGCGGTGTGTCGGCAAAAATTAGCGTATAAATCCATGGGTTAACTCGGTTCATTAGGTGAGGGGTGAGAGGTGAGGGGTGAGGGGTGAGGGGTGAGAGAAAGAGTGAAACCGGTGACATCTGTGCGTAGGGTCGATTTCAATCGACCAGTGTATGGCACCAAATCCAAACCGGTCGAATACTCTTACCTAAAATAAGTCGACCCTACGAATAATCTGCAGGTGCGTGTTTTACCCTTCACGCCTCACACCTCCCCCCTCACATCCAGTCTTACCGACAGCTGGAGTTGGCCGCCGCGTCTCTGGCCAGCTCGATGCGCTTGGCGGTGGACGGGTGGCTGGAGAAGAGGCCACCGCCGCTGCCGGCGTGCTGCATCAGCTTTTGCTGTGCCCGCATGGCGGCATAGGGATCCATGTTCACCTGACACAAGAATTCTACCCCGTAGGCATCGGATTCCAGCTCGTCTTTCTGAGAGAAACGGGCGCCGAGAAACTGGGTGCCGATCTCCGCATATTCGGACGCTGCCAGGGCGCCGACGGTACCACCGGCGGCAACTGCAGCCTGACGGGCGGCGCTGGTCAGGTAGGCAGTTTTGAAACGATTAAGAGAATGCTCGAATTTGATGTGGCCGATTTCATGGCCGATCACCGCCATCAGTTCGTCGTCTGCCATCACGTCCATCAGGCCGGAATACACCCGAACCGTGCCGTCCGGCATGGCAAAGGCGTTGATTTCGTCGTCCAGATAGACCTGAAAGTTCAGCGGCGTGCCGTCAATGCTGGTCAGGCCGCGAGTCAGTTTGGCCAGGCGCTTGCTGTAGGCATTACCGGCCGGCGCCAGCTTGTTTTCTGCATCCATCTGTTTGGCGGACAGACTGGCTTCGGCCTGCAGCTGACTCTTGCTCAGGGTCAATCCCTGGAGCGCCGTCAGCCCGGCACCCAACAGGGCGTCGTTCCCGTTAGCCGCACAACCACTCAGGCCAAGGGCTACCAGTGCGGCGGTAATCAGTGTTTTTTTCATGTTCATCCCGATATGGTGAGTTGATATGGATTAATACCAATCTATAAAACTAACTGATCTGTTTAGCTGCTCTGTAAAAGTCGAACGAAAGGTCTACTCCACCGACACGCTTCAAGTACGTCCATGTAACGCTCAGCACATGACGTCCTGTCATGTGATGGTCGCTGGAGTAGAACCCTTCATCCGCCCCTCTGCTGCCGCGTCGCCTGTGGGAGCGCCC
>JBFGZI010000419.1:0-2000 GCA_041586855.1 Oceanisphaera sp.
AGGTGTGTAGCCTAGTCACTCTAAGCAAGCACTTCTCAACAAAGAGAAAAACGCGTTTAGCCGAACCCGAAGGGCAGCGCTTGTGGCGTCTTTCTACTGCGTTACCGCTTATTTATGGAGAGTGACTACATGGCATAAGCGTTGCCTTGTATAAAGACGCCACAAACTGCTGCAAAAATCATCGCGAAAGGTCAACAGACCCTAGGGTAAAACCACAGCGGGTTAGCTGTTCGCCGCCACGCGAGTTTCCTGGCCAGCCTGGCTGGCCTCCGGACGAGAACTCCGGCGACCCACCAGGGCGATGGCCACGGTGGCGATGGCACCGGGTACGGCCAGCGCCAGAAAGTTCATCTGGTGTGGCAGTGCCAGGGCCAGCAGGGTACCGCCCAACATGGGGCCGATAATAGCACCGTTACGGCCGATGCCCGAGGCCCAACCCAGGGCGGTTGAGCGGATGTTGGCCGGATAATACTGGGCCACATAGGCGTACAGCAGGATCTGTGAGCCTATGGTGGTAGCACCGGCAATGGCCATCAGGCTATAGAGTAGCCACATGGGGTGCGGGTAGCCGAGCAGCACCAGCGAAGCGGACGCCAGCAGGAAGAAGCTGACCAGCACAGTTCGCAGCGAGAAACGATCGGCGAGCCAGCCACCGCCCACGGCACCCACAATGGCACCTATGTTCAGTACCATCAGAAACATCAGGCTGGATCCCAGGGGGTAACCGGCGGCGGACATCAGTTTCGGCAACCAGGATCCCAGCGCATACACCATCAGCAGGCAGCAGAAGAAAGCGGTCCAGAACATCAGGGTGCTCAGCTTGCGACCACCGCGGAACAGCTCCAGTACCGGCGCCTTTTGCACGTTGGCAGGGGGGACGACCAATTTGTCCTCACGAGTGATTTGCTGAGCGGGGTCGACTTTTTGCAGCAGTTCGCGGGCTTCTTCCTGACGATTCTGGGCCATGAGGAAGGCGACGGATTCAGGCAGATATTTGATCATCAGCGGCAGCAGCAGCATGGGCACGGCTGCCAGGTAGAACATTATTTCCCAACCGTAGTTGGGCACTATCCAGATGCCCAGGCCGGCAGACATCATGCCGCCCACCGCATAACCGCTGAACATCAGGGCCACCAGGGTGCTGCGGCTCCTTTTGGGCGAGTATTCGCTCATCAGTGACACCACGTTGGGCATGACGCCACCTATTCCCAGGCCGGCAATAAAGCGCAGTATGCCAAATTGCCAGGGATTGTTGACCAGGCCATTGATCACTGTGGTGCCGCTGAACAGCACCACGCAGATCAGTATGGTTTTTTTGCGTCCCAGTCGGTCCGACAGCATGCCGAAGCCCATGGCGCCAAACATCATGCCGAACAGGGCGCTACTGCCCAGCAAACCGGCAACGTAGGGGTTGAGGTTCCACTGATCCATCAGCAGCGGTAGCACCACGCCGTAGATCACCAGATCGTAACCGTCGAAAATAATAATGAGGGAACACCAGAACAGCACCTTCCAGTGAAAGGGAGTGAAACTGGCGTTGTCTATGGTTGCGTTGACATCGATATTTCTCATTAAGGTATTACTCCGAGATTGTCCTTAAAGTCTGGAGTGAGAGGGAACCAGTCCCTCCCGTTCATACAAAAAAAGGCCGCCCTTCCAGTAGGCAACCTTCTTTCTGTTTATCAGCCCAGATCCCCGCCGGCGACGGGGAGTATGGTGCCGGTGATATAGCTGGCATCGTCGGAGGCGAGGAACAGGATCGCACCTGCCTGCTCATCCAGGGTGCCGTAGCGATGCATGAAGCTGGTGGCCTTGGTCTGGTCAACCAGCGTCTGGTACCACTGTTGCTCGCGCTCGCCCTGGGCTTCGGTGTTGCGCGGGGTCAGCCGGGGAGGCGCTTCGGTGCCGCCGGGGGCGGTGGCGTTGACCCGAATACCCAGCTCGGCGTACTCGAACGCCAGGGCCACGGTCAGGGCGTTAACCCCGCCCTTGGCCGCGGC
>JBFGZI010000420.1:0-1978 GCA_041586855.1 Oceanisphaera sp.
GCGCTCAGATTCAGCGACGAGTCCGCCAGCTCGCGCAGCTGCACCCTGGGCGGCATCTGCTCGTTGGTGATCACCATGGGGTGGGCGCGCAACAGCGGCATTATCACCTCCCGCGCCCGCTCAACCGACTCCTTATAGGCAATGCCCAGCGGAATGCGAATACGGGTCGGCCCTTCGGCACTGAAGTTGATGATGTCCGAGGTCGCCACGCTTTCGTTGGGGATCATGCTGAAAACATTATCCCGGGTGCGTAGCCAGGTGGTACGAAAGGCAATGCGCACCACCCTGCCTTCCTGACCGTGGATCTGCACCCAGTCGCCGATGCGAAAAGGGCGCTCGATCAGCAGGGTGATACCGGCAATAAAGTTGGCCAGGGTGGACTGGGCCGCAAAACCCACCGCGATACCCACAATACCCAGACCGGCAATAATGGAGAGCACATCGAAGCCGAACTGGGCCATGACGGTAATGGCGCCCAGTGCGATAAGCGAGACCGACAGGGTGTTCTTGCACAGTTGCTCCAGTGAAGAGTCGATATGATGCCGCGACAGGCTGGAGGTAAGACCGCGAGACAACAGCAACCAGAGCACATAAAAGGCCAGTGCCATCAGCCCGGCCCGGGCGGCCCCCTTGAGCACAGCGTCGGGGGCACCGTACTGGGCCAGAATGGCCACTATGGCCGCCAACCCCAACAGATAACGCAGCACGGTTCTGGCGGACGTCAAAGGCCGGGTACCATAGTTGGTTCTCCCCAGCGCCAGCCTGAGCAGGCTGGAGAGCAGCCAATAAACGGTGCCAAACAACACCAGAATCATGACCGACACCAGCAACTGCCCCACGGCGACAACCGCCAGCTCCTGCCAATTGAGTCCACTTACTCCCAGGGCATCGCTGGTATCGGTCAGGCTTTCGTAAAACTGTTTCCACAACAGGGAAATACTGGAGTCTGCCATCATCGCATCCTTGTATTGGCCAAAAGCGTTGGACCAACCGTTCAGCCATCACGAGCCGAAAGTCGACTCCGCCAACTGCCTGAAACTATAGCATCTTCAGCAAGGTCAATAACTTAAAGAAGATTTCAGAAAATATGATGACCGGAATAAAGGGCATCAGGCCACGTACCTGGCTGGGTGAAGGTACAGGTACGGGAATGAGTCGTTGAAAGGATACAGTCTGGGCCCTGATCGGCCCCTGGCGAGCCTGTTATTTGAACTTGTCGGCGGCATCCTTGAAAGACTGCTTCAGCGTGTTCCAGGCGCTTTCAAAGCCCTGTTTGACCGACTCCCAGCCCTCTTCGCTGCTGTCGGACAACTCATCCAGTTTTCGCTCGCTTTGCTCGATTTTCGCATTAAGGGAATCGATGTGCCGGTTCAGTTCAAGCTGACTATCGGCACTGGCTGCCGATGCCCGGGCCTTGAGCTTGTCCAGCTCGGCCTTCCATTCATCCAGTTTGGCCTGGGCCTTTTTCTGATACAGCTCTCTCTCATTCATGGGAACTCTCCTTATGCGGTGATTGAAAACAGACCACCAAACACCGGGGCAAGAGGCGATGCCCGAGCGCACCGCCATCGCCATCGCCATCGCCATCGCCGTTATTTTCTCAGGGTCGGATATCCTTCGGTGAAGACCCAGCCGGTGGCCTCTGCAGGTATGTGACAGGTCTGACAGGTCTCGGCAAAGCTCTTGGACACATTCTTCGACGGATCTTTGGCCTCATACAAGGCCCAACCCCAGCCCTTGCCCCAATGAGGGCCATCGAAACGACCCTTATCGTCTTTGACCATGACGAACCAGACCCCCTTGTCACCGGCCCACTGGGCATGACCTGTGGTTTTGTTACCCGACTCGATACTGCGAATTTCCTTGACTAGCACAGTACCATCGGGGAATGTGCCCGCTTCCCGGTAACCCTGCACCGCCTCGGGCTGAGTGTATACATCATGAAAGCCATGGCCCGGCGCCTTGTCATCCGCCACTA
>JBFGZI010000421.1:0-1976 GCA_041586855.1 Oceanisphaera sp.
AGATCGGCAGGGCCGACGTGCAGCGCCACGTCGGTCTTGATGGTTGCCAGCACCCGTGACAGCTTGACTATCTCCTCATGTTCGACAAATTTGGCAGCAAAGCTCTTGGATCCGCGAAAGCCCAACGCGGCTACCTTGTCGATATTGGCGGCGATCTCGTCGATCGAACCCAGCCCCTGCAGCAAGGCCAGCGCGGTTTTCTCGCCCACCCCGGGCATGCCGGGAATGTTGTCCACCTTGTCGCCGACCAGCGCCAGCAGATCGATGATCAGCTCCGGCGGCACGCCAAACTTCTCCACCACACCATCCCGATCCATGAAGCTGTTCTTCATGGTATCCATCAGCAGCACATGATCCGACACCAGCTGGGCCATGTCCTTGTCGCCGGTGCTGATCACCACATCCAGCTGCTGCTCGGTGGCCTGACGCGCCAGGGTACCGATAACATCATCCGCCTCTACCCCATCCTCGATCAGCAACGGCAGTCCCATGGCTCTGATGATGGCATGGATCGGCGCTACCTGGCTGCGCAGATCGTCCGGCATAGAGGGGCGCTGGGCCTTGTATTCCGGATAGATGTCGTCGCGAAAGGTCTTGCCTTTGGCATCGAACACCACTGTTACCCGGGAGTCGGGAAACTGCTTGTGTAGACTGCGCAGCATGTTGGTGACTACCCGGATGGCGCCGGTGGGACGACCGTCGCTGGTGCGCAGATCTGCCTGCTGGGAAGCAAAATAGGCACGGTACAGATAGGAAGATCCATCGACCAGGATCAGGGGTTTGGCAGGAATGGCAACCATGACGTTTTTCTCGTTAATGCGTTGGCCGCTAGCATGCCACAGCCGCGCCCTCGACACCACGGCAGCCCCGGACCAGCCTGTGGATAACTCTGTGCAAAGCGGATCGAGGCAAGATCTTGATAAAAATAAATTTACAATTATTATCAATAACTTAAAATTTAAATGTGGATCTTGCTTGCGGATCCTGAAATGTGGAAAATCGCCAGCAACGAAGTTCTGCACAATTGTTGAGCGAAATAAATGCTAGCATAGTTCTGACAGATCACCCGGCGCTGGATCATGGATTATCAATGCCAAATTTAACGCCAAACAAGGAGACTGACATGAAAAAAGTTGCCGTTATTTTAAGCGGCTGCGGCGTCTATGACGGAGCAGAAATTCACGAGGCCGTGCTGTGTCTGCTGCACCTGGCCAGGCAAGGAGCCAGTTATCAGTGTTTTGCCCCCGACAAGCCCCAGCATCATGTGGTCAATCATCTCAGCGGCGAGGAAGAGCCCGGCAGCCGTAATGTGCTGGAAGAAGCCGCCCGTATCGCCCGCGGCAATATCAAACCCCTCACCGAACTGAAGGTCGACGACTTCGATGCCCTGCTGCTGCCCGGCGGTTTCGGCGCCGCCAAAAACCTGTGTGACTTCGCCGCTCATGGCGCAGATGCACAGGTGGATCCTCAGGTGCTGAGCATCTGTAAAGACTTCGCGGCCGCGCGCAAACCCGCCGGCTATTGTTGCATCTCGCCGATACTGATGCCGCGCGTCTATCCCGCCGGGGTCAAGGGCACCATAGGCACCGAAGCCGCCGTGGCCGAGGCCTTCACCGCCATGGGTGGTGAACACATAGGTTGTGCGGTGACCGATGTGGTGGAAGACAGCCATTATCAGGTGATCTCCACCCCGGCTTATATGCTGGCCAAGAACATCACCGAGGCCGATACCGGCATCGGCAAACTGGTGAAGCGACTGCTCGAGATGTAATAAGCTGTATACGTACGAGCGTCGCGAGCGATGGCCAGGCTAGGCGGAAAGCGGCGAAAAAGCAGAGTGTACAAGAAGTACATGAGCATTTTGAGCCGCCTTCCAACGACGCATGGCCGAGTACCGCAGCTCGTAAACAGCTTATAAAAAAAGGGCCGGCTTAAAGCCGGCCTAAAACTCTGGAAGCAATGTGAGCAATGTCGTG
>JBFGZI010000422.1:0-1969 GCA_041586855.1 Oceanisphaera sp.
AGATCATCAGTATCGCCAGCCCCAGCGCCGGCAGAAACTTGCCGCCTTCGGTGCGCAGCTGACGCGACTCGCCGGTGTAGTTGATGGTGTAATCCGCCGGCAATAGCTCGCGGGCGGCGTCTTCCAGCACCCTCAGTCCCTCGTCCAGCCGGGGCGTCATGCCCGACAGCTTGATGGCATTGAGCTGCTGAAAGCGGTTGAGGGATCGCGGCACCGTGCTGTCACTCAGGGTGGCGATGGCGCCAAGCGGGATCAGTTGTCCACCCGGCCCCGAGATATAGATGTCTGTCAGCTGATCCGGGTTGAGCCGCTCGCCCCGTTCCAGCTGGGAGATCACCTTGTAGGCCCGCCCCTCTATGTTGAAACGGTTGACATAGTTACCCCCCAGGGCCGCCCCCAGATCGGCCCCCACCTGCCGCTGGGTCAGCCCGAGGGCGGCCAGCTTCTGATAGTCGAGCACGATTTCCGACTGGGGCTGATCCATCTTGAGATCGATCACCGGCGGAAAATAGAAGAGCCCGCTTTCCATCGCCTTCTGCTGCAGCTGAGCGGCATAGGCCAGCATCTGCTCCGGCTCATCGGTGGAGGCGATGATGAATTCCACCGGGAAATTGCTGCCCCCGGGCAGGGCCGCCGGCTGACTGACGAACACCTGCAGGCCGGGAATGGCCGACAACCCGGCCTGCATCTCGGGCACGATTTCCCGAATGGAGCGACTGCGTTGATCCCAGGGTTTGACCACCATGCCGCTGAAGCCGCCCACTCCCAGCGCCGCCGCGAAGGGATCCGAAGGCGACAACAGGATCTGGAAGGTCAGCTCCCGCTCTGGTGCATTCAGAAACACCTGCTCCGCCGCCCGCCCGAAATGGATTTTCTGATCCGCCGAGGCGTTGGCCGCATTGTTGATAATGCCGAACATAAAGCCCTGATCCTCCAGCGGCGCCAGCTCCTTGGGCGAAAACAGATACATGGGCCCCACCAGCAGGGTCAGCACGGCCCACAGCACATACACCGCCGGGCGGCGCTTGAGGATCTGCGCCAGCCCCCGGCCATAGGCCTCGCGCACCCGATCGAACCTGTGATTGACCCAGCCGGTGAAGCCGCGTTCTTCCCGCTCGGCACTGCGCAGCAGGGTGGCGCTCATCATGGGTGACAGGGTCAACGCCACTATGCCGGAGATGGTCACGGCCCCGGCCAGGGTGAGGGCAAATTCGCGAAACAGCGAGCCGGTCAGGCCGCCCTGCAGGCCGATGGGAATATAGACGGCGGCCAGGGTGATGGTCATGGCGATCACCGGGCCTATCAGCTCCCGGGCGCCGATCAGCGCCGCCTCCACCGGGGTGCGCCCCTCCCGCAGGTGACGCTCGACGTTTTCCACCACCACGATGGCGTCGTCCACCACCAGCCCCACCGACAGCACTATGGCCAGCAGGGTCAGCAGATTGAGGGTGAAGCCGAAGGCCTGCATCAGAAAAATGGCGCCGATCAGAGACACCGGAATGGCCACCACCGGCACCAGTACCGAACGCCAGGAACCGAGAAACAGGAAGATGACCAGGATAACGATCAGCAGGGTATCCATCAGGGTGCCGACCACCTCATGGATGGCGCTGTCGATGTATTCGGAAGCATCGTAGCCCAGCTTCGCCGCCAGCCCGACGGGCAGATCCCGCCCCAGGGCGTCCAGATCCAGCCGCACCCCCTGGATCACCTCGATGACATTGGTGTTGGGCAGCGGAAAAATACCCATGAACACCGCCGTCTGACCGTTGAAACTGACCTCGGTGTCATAGTCCTCGGCCCCCAGCTCCACCTCGGCCACCTCCTGCAACCGCACCAGGGTATCGCCCTGCTGGCGCACCACCAGCTGCCGGAACTGCTCGGCGGTGTGCAGGTCGGTATTGGCGGTCAGATACACCTGCACCTGAGCACCCTTGGTACTGCCCACCGCCGACAGAAAATTGTTGGC
>JBFGZI010000423.1:0-1968 GCA_041586855.1 Oceanisphaera sp.
CCACCATAGATCCCCTGTTCCGGCTGCTGGGTGCCAGCGATGCCCTGCTGGCGCTGATCCACGACTATATGCTGATCTGGTATCTGACGATGCCGCTGCTGGTGTTGCCCATGGTGGGTAATGCGGCCATCCGCGCCACCGGTGATACCCGCACCCCCAGCCTGGTGATGATGGTGGCCGGACTGGTCAACGGCCTGCTCGACCCCTTGCTTATCTTCGGTCTCGGGCCTTTTCCCGAGCTGGGCATCAAGGGTGCCGCCATCGCCTCGGCCTGCTCCTGGCTGATGGCCACCGTCGTCGGACTCTCGCTGTTGTGGCGCCGGGAACGATTGTTACTCTGGCCCTGGCTGCGAATGGACAGTGTGACCCCACACTGGCGCCAGCTGTTGCAGGTGGCCATTCCCGCCTCCTTTACCAACCTGCTCAATCCGCTCACCACGGCGGTGCTGATGATGATACTCGCCGGTCTGGGCAAGGAGGTGGTCGCCGCCTACGGGGCCGCCTCACGCATAGAAGCACTGATGCTGATTGCCATGATGGCGCTAAGCTCGGTGCTGGCGCCCTTTATTTCCCAGAATACCGGGGCCGGCCTGCATCAGCGCAGCCGGCAGGCCTTGCTGCTGTCGATGCGCTTCGCACTGGTTTTTCAGCTATTGGTCTTCGGGCTGCTGTGGTGGCTGGCGCCCTGGCTGGCGCGCCAGTTTACCGACAGTGCCGAGGTGAGCCAGCACCTGACGCTTTATCTACAGCTGGTGCCCTTGGGATATGGACTGCAGGGATGCTTCATGCTGCTGGCATCGGCCCTGAACGGGCTGCGGGTATCGAGTATTTCGCTGCTGTTCAACGGCATCCGGCTGTTCGGCCTGCTACTGCCGCTGGCCTGGCTGGGTAACCTCTGGTGGGGAGAAACCGGTGTCTTTACCGGTATTCTGGTGGCCAACCTGCTGGCGGGCATCATCGCCTGTGGTTTCGCCTGGCAACGTTTCCCCTGGAAAATCAATCACCCGACAAGCTAAAGTTATAAGCTGTAAGCTGTAAGCTGTAAGCCTGTCTCTTAGTCACAAGTTTTTCTTGACATGGTATCGATACGGAAAGGACTGAACATTTCACAATAATGTCAGTCCTTTCTTTTCCTCAACGCCTTCTCAATCTCTTATCGCTATGATCTAATGGCATTTTTACTCAAAAGAGCGTGTCATGTTTGAAGCCGATCCAACCCAGTGGGCAGAATTGATTTTTGGAAATGCCAAGCTGGGTGATCCTCGCCGAACCAGACGGCTGACCAAAATGGCGGCAGACATGGCTACGCGCTCTGACGGCTCCGTTGCTGAGGCAGCGGTCGATCCTGCCAGCATTGAAGGGGCGTACCGGTTTCTTCGCAACGATGTTATTTCACCAGACACCATGGCCGCATCCGGATTTGAACGCACCGTTGCCATTGCGTCAGAGCGCCCGCAGGTCCTGGCGTTACAGGACACCACCGGACTCAGCTACAAGCATGCGGTGCGCGAGGAGCTGGGCGAGGTTAACTCCGCCAGTAACAAGAAAGCCTCTGCCAAAGGCAGAACGCTCTATGCCCATTCAACGCTGATGCTGGATGCCGATAACGAGTGTGTCATCGGCTTGGCCAACCAGTATTACTGGCACCGTGAGCAGAAACAAACCGGAAACAGTCATCAATTGCAGTGCCGCGAGCGGACCGAGAAAGAAAGCTATAAATGGCAACGAGGCGTGGAAACTCTGGCCGGTCGAGTTGATGACATGAGTCACATCATCGATGTGTGTGACCGGGAAGCCGACATCTATGAATATCTCGCTTACCAGCAACAGCACCAACATCGCTTTGTGGTGCGGGCGTCCGATAACCGTAACGTCATCGACGACGAAACCTCATCAGGCAAACTGCATGATGTGCTGAAGGCACTGGAGCCTGTGGCGTGTTACCAGGTCTATGTGGCTCAGCGAGGA
>JBFGZI010000424.1:0-1963 GCA_041586855.1 Oceanisphaera sp.
CAGGGTACTCAGCAGCGATTTGTTCTCCAGCTGTCGTACCGACAGGTTGACCGACATGGAGACGTCTTCGGCCAGCAGACCGGACTGGTGCCAATGGTGGAGCTGGTGACAGGCCTGGCGCAGCACCCATTCGCCAATCGGTACAATCAGTCCGGTTTCCTCGGCAATGGCGATAAATTGCCCCGGCAACACCAGCGGCTGTCCTTCCGGCTGCCAGCGCAGCAAGGCCTCCAGACCGATAATCCGGCCACTGGCGATATCGACCTGAGGCTGATAGGTCAGGAAGAACTCATTGCGATCCAGTGCATGGCGCAGCCGGTTTTCCAGATCCAGGGTCTGGGTGACCTTGTGTTGCATCTGACTGGTAAAAAACTGGAAATTGTTGCGCCCACAGGCCTTGGCCTGATACATGGCCATGTCGGCGCATTTAAGCAATGTCTGGGCGTTATCGGCGGAGCTTGGATAGAGGGCGATGCCGATACTGGTGCCGATAAAGACCTCATTCCCCTTGATCATGAAGGGCTCGGCCAGGGCATCTATCAGCTTTTGGGCCACGATTGCCGGCCCGCGGGAGTGGTCGATTTCTTCCAGGATCACCGTAAATTCGTCTCCCCCCAGACGGCTGATGGTGTCTCCGTCACGGATGCGGTCTTGCAGCCGCAGTGCGGCTTGCTTCAGCAGTTGATCCCCCGCTTCATGGCCCAGGGTATCGTTCACCTGCTTGAAGCGATCCAGGTCCAGAAACAGCAGGGCGAGGGTGTGCTGGTGACGATCGGTACGGGAAATGGCCTGATGCAGAAGCTTGAGGAACATGTCCCGGTTGGCCAGGCCGGTCAGGGGATCGTACTGCGCCAGGTAGGTCAACTGCTGTTCGGTCTGTTTGCGTTCGCTGATATCCTGAAACACCAGCACCATACCCGGGTTGTCAGAGTCTTTATCCGTGATCGGGCTGGCGGTGAACTCGACCGGAAAACAGTCGCCGTCCCGACGATGAAACCATTGCTGATCGTCCTGCAGGCTGCGTCCGGCCAGGCAGGCAAGATGCAGCTCACTGTTTTCGAAGGGCAATAGGGATTTTTCCATCCCCAGTATGTGTGCGAAATGGAGCCCGATCAGCTCGTCATGCTGATAGCCGAGCAGTCGCCTGGCCGCCGGATTGGCGAAGGTGATCTGCCCCTGAATGTCCAGGCTGAGGATCCCCTCGGCGGTGGATTTCAGCAACAGTTCCTGGTGGCCGCGCAACTGCCTCAGCTCCAGCAGGCTGTGCTCCAGCAGTGTCTTGTGCTTGGACAGTTCGAGGAAGAAGCGCACCTTGCTCAGCAGTATCTGGGGCTGCACCGGCTTGAACAGGTAATCGACGGCGCCCACGTTATAGCCCCTGAATTCAAAGGCTTCTTCCTTGTCGGCCGCGGTCACGAAGATGATGGGAATATGCTGGCTGCTCTGGTGGCCGCGGATCAGCTCTGCGGTTTCGAAGCCGTCCATTTCCGGCATCATCACATCCAGCAGGATCAGGGCGAACTGATGGCGCAACAGCAGGGAGAGGGCTTCCATGCCCGATAGCGCATAATGAACGTCTGCGTCCACTTCCTCGAGGATGCGGGTCATGGAGCGGATATTTTCTATCCGGTCATCGACCACCAGTATGGTGGGGCGCTGTACTTCATGGCGCATGGAAAGCTCTCTTGTCATGGTTTTCTCGGGCCGGCACTAAACCGTGCTGGCATTGGGTTAAGCATATCGATCATGGTTGGCCTGGTGCAAGTCGTGACAGCAGGCTGGCGATGTCCTGCAGGTTGAGCACCTGGTCTACCCGGGTTGCCTTCAGGGCCGATCTGGGCATGAAGTCGGCCATGGCGGTATCCGGATCCTGGACAACCGCCAGCCCGCCAGCCGCCTTCAGCCGGGCCAGTCCGGCACTGCCATCGGAGTTGGCGCCGGTCAGAATGATACCGGCGAGCCG
>JBFGZI010000425.1:0-1892 GCA_041586855.1 Oceanisphaera sp.
ATCAGTGCCGATACCGGCGAGGTATAGCAGACGCTCAGGTCGTTCCACGACCAGCCATTGCCGCGGTCGTAGCCGCCGAAACGTACCTGATTCAGTAGCACGTTACCGCTGACCTGACGCACCCCGGTGCGTTTCAGCAGATCCCGCAGCTGTTCTCTGGTTAACGAAGGATCACCGACAAAGTCGATCAGCAAGTCGCCGACCAGCTTGCCGTTTTGCAGCTTGCCCCGGTAGTGGACGCGGGTGTCATAGCGCCAGTCCGGACCTAACGCCAGGGCGCCGGCCAGGGTGGTGACCAGCTTCTGGGTCGAGGCCGGCTTCAGCAGCAGCTGTGCATTGTGCGCCGATTCTATCTGGCCTGTGGTGGCGTCAGCCAGTATCCAGGCCGCCTGACCGTGCTCCGGCGGCGCAACCGCCTGAACCGAGAGACTGAAGATGATGGCGGCAAGGCCGGTTAAATAACGATGCATACTTCTCTTCAAGGTAATGGGCTGTCAAAGTGAATGGGCGGTACGAAACCGGCCCTGATAATCGAACAGGGTTTCCTTTATCCGCCAGCCGCGCTTGTGGCTTCTGGCAATCACGAAGTCCGGGTGGCGAAAGCGCGCGGCAGAGGCGATCACGTCGGCCAGCGAGGTGAACTCTGGCTCCAGCCCGGGGGCCGGCCAGTGCGGGCGAACAAACTCCAGAAAAAAGCGACCGCGTTTACCCTTGTTGTCGAAAGCATACCATTGCTGCAGCTCGGTGCCATCCTCGTCGTGATAGGTGACTTTCAGTGCCGGCCCGAACTTTCCGCTGGCTTCTGCCAGGCTCAGGCCCGCACAACGCAGTACCAGCGCATCCTTGAGCGCCAGTGCCTCTTTCAGTTTCTTGTCCGGGTCCACCAATAGATGACCGCAGTCGTTGCACTCACGGGCGGCAATGTCGTTTTCCGCCAGACACTGGGGGCAGGACTTGAAGCGAAAGCGATAACCGCAGGGCTCACCGGGGCCGCCCTCGTCATCCTCGAACAGGCCCTGGCAGCGACGGCCGAAGTGCTCCAGCACCCGGCCTTCGTTGTCGGTCTTGCCCCAGAAGATATTGGCGAAACCGCAGGCGGGGCACAGCACCTGCACCTGGGTGGTGTCCGGGTGGGGGCGGGGCTCGCCCACGTCGGGAGCGAAGATGTCCATGTTGTTGCCCGCGTAATCCAGCACCAGGCAGTCGGTCTTGTCCGGGCTCAGGCGCAGGCCTCGACCGATGATCTGTTGATAGAGCGCCACCGACTGGGTGGGTCGCAGCAGGGCAATCACATCCACATGGGGCGCATCGAAGCCGGTGGTCAGTACCGAGACGTTGACCAGATACTTCAATTCCCGCGCCTTGAAGCGGCGAATAATGGCGTCCCGCTCCGGCCCCGGGGTGTCGCCGGTGATCAGGGCGGTTTCTTGATCCGGCAGCAGGCCGGCCACCTCGGCGGCATGGCGCACCGTGCTGGCAAACACCATGACCCCGACCCGATCGACGGCGTAGTCCTGAATCTGCTGCACTACGTGCGGCGTGACCCTGGGCTGGCGGGCCAGCTCCTTCTCCAGCTGTTGCTCGGTAAAGAGCCCCTGCTCATACAACCGGGAAAAGTCATAGTGCACCACGGGCGCGTCAATCAGTTGCGGCGGACACAGATAGCCCTGCTTGATCATCAGCCGCAGCGGCAGCTCGAAGATGCAGTGCTTGAAGAAGCGTTTCGAGCGGCTGCGCACCATGCCGTGATAATGGGTCTGATAAATCCAGCCGAGCCCCAGCCGGTAGGGGGTGGCGGTCAGCCCCAGCACCTTGAGTCGGGCATTGGACTGACGCAGGTGCTTGATCACCCGCAGATACTGGCTGTCGTCGTCATCCGACACCCGATGGCA
>JBFGZI010000426.1:0-1887 GCA_041586855.1 Oceanisphaera sp.
CGGTCAGGTCGCCGCCATAATGCCGGCGGCCGACCTCCACGAAGGTCTCGTAGGTGCCCTGGACGATGCCCTGGCTGCCGATATAGATCCACGAGCCGGCGGTCATCTGGCCGTACATCATCAGCCCCTTGGCGTCGAGCTCGCGGAAATCGTCCCAGGTCGCCCAATGGGGCACCAGGTTGGAATTGGCGATCAGGACCCGGGGCGCGTCGGCATGGGTGCGGAAGACGCCGACCGGCTTGCCGGATTGCACCAGCAGGGTCTCGTCGTCTTCCAGGCGAGTCAGCACTTCGGCAATGCGGTCGAAACAGTTCCAGTCACGGGCCGCGCGGCCGATACCACCGTACACCACCAGATCTTCGGGGCGCTCGGCCACGTCCGGATGCAGGTTGTTGTGCAGCATGCGGTAGGCGGCTTCGGTCAGCCAGCTCTTGCAGATCTTGTTCACACCGGTCGGTGACTTGATAACACGGCCTGGAGCGTGGCGCTTGTCTTGCTGTGACGTATTTTGCTGTGACATGGTATGTCCCTCTTACAGTGTCAAAGTATGAATTAACCGAGCCGCCAGCCGGGCCGTATGGCCATCAACGTCAAACTCGGGATTAAGCTCTGCCAGGTCGGCAAGTCGTAACTTGCCGCTGGCGGTAATCTGTTCAATCAATGGTTCAATCACATCCAGTGCTACCCCTCGGGCGGCCGGTGCACTGACACCGGGTGCCTGTGCGGCGGGAAACACATCGATATCTATGGTCAGGTACAGGTGATCGCAGCGACCGATAAAGTCGCCCAGCTCGCTGTGCATCTCGGCCAGTCGGCTCTGAGTCATGGTTCTGTCTTCCCATGTCAGTACCTGAAGCTGTTCGGCCTTGTCGAACAGGGCCCGGGTATTGGAGCCCCGACTCACGCCCAGACAGGCGTACTGGAAAGGCCAGTCTTTTTGCTCACAGACCTGGGCTATCTGGGCGAAGGGGGTGCCGGAAGACACCACAAAGCCCGGGTCGCGCAGGTCAAAATGCGCATCGAAATTGATAATGCCGATACGCGGGCATTCTTCTTGCGTCGCCAGGTGTTGCGCCAGACCACTCCAGGAGCCGAAGGCCACCTCATGGCCGCCCCCCATGACAATAGGCAGCTGCCGGTGCGCCAGACATTCGGCAACCTGCTCGGCCAGGGCGCTATGCGCCGCTTCCAGATCTTCGCCTGCACAGACCACATCGCCGGCGTCATAAACCGGGGCCGACTGGTGCCAGGCCAGGCTCGCCAGCGTCTTGCGCATGGCGGCAGGGCCCTGGGCTGCTCCCACTCGCCCCTTGTTGCGGCGTACACCTTCGTCGCTGCAAAAACCAATCAGGGTAGTGCCCGGCTCGGCCGCGGTGCTGAACGGCTGAACCTGCTGGTGCCAGCGGTCGGTATTGGCCTCGGGATCAGTGCGACCGGTCCAGGTGCTCATGTCGATATTCATGCAAGCTCTCCTGACACTATGCGTTGAACGAGACGAGGCAGACCCACGCTGTAGGCCAGCTCCGCCGGGTTATTGGTGTCCCACAGGCAGAAGTCCGCCTGCAGTCCGGGGGCGATGCGTCCTACCTCTTTCTGCAATCCCAGCGCCTGGGCACCGTGGGCGGTGACGCCGCGCAGGGCCTCGATGGGGGTCAGGCGGAACAGGGTGCAGGCCATGTTCAGCATCAGTTTCAGGCTGAAGATGGGTGAGGTGCCCGGGTTGGCATCGGTGGCCAGCGCCATCGGCACCTGGTAACGACGCAGCAAATCGATGGGCGGCAGCTGGGTTTCGCGCAAGATGAAGAAGGCGCCGGGCAACAGGGTGGCGACGGTGCCGGCCTCGGCCAGGGCCTTGACCCCCTCTTCGTCCAGATATTCGATATGATC
>JBFGZI010000427.1:0-1874 GCA_041586855.1 Oceanisphaera sp.
AAGCCGGGCCGCCATGTGGTCGAGGTCTGTCGGGCCGAGGCCTGCCAGGCCCAGGGCGGGCGTGAGTTCGAGCGCCATGTGCGGGAAAAGCTGAACATCGACTTCGACCAGACCACCCCGAACCAGGACATCAGCCTGAAGGCGGTCTATTGCCTGGGCAACTGCGCCACCGGTCCTTCCATCAGAGTGGGGGACAAGATCAAGGGGCGCATGAACCCGGCCAAGTTCGATCGTCTGGTAGACGAGCTGACCACCTTCAAACTGGAGCTGAAATAATGACGCTGCGAGTTTATGTACCCTATGAAACCACGGCCCTGTCTCTGGGCGCCGACGAGGTCGCGACCCTGATCCGGCGAGAGGCCGAACGGCGCGGCCAGGATATTGAAGTGATCCGTAATGGCTCCCGAGGGCTGTTCTGGCTGGAGCCGCTGGTGGAAGTCGCCACCGATGACGGCCGTTATGGCTTCGGTCCGGTCGAGCTGGACGATGTGGCCTCCCTGTTCGACGCCGGCTTCGAGCGCGGTCAGGTCGAGCACCCATTGGCCCTGGGCCTGACCGATGACATTCCCTATCTGAAAAATCAGCAACGGGTGACTTTCTCCCGCATCGGCATCACGGATCCGGTGTCACTGGACGACTACCGTGAGCTGGACGGTTTCAAGGGCCTGGAAAAAGCGGTGACCCTGTCGGCCCAGGAGCTGGTCGATTGCGTGAAAGAGTCCGGCCTGCGTGGCCGGGGCGGGGCTGCCTTTCCCACCGGTATCAAGTGGCAGACGGTGCTGGATGCGCCGGGTGAACAGAAATACATCGTCTGCAATGCCGATGAAGGGGACTCGGGCTCCTTTGCCGACCGCATGGTGATGGAGTCGGATCCCTACATGCTGATTGAGGGCATGATCATCAGCGGTCTGGCGGTGGGGGCGACCCAGGGCTACATCTATCTGCGGGAAGAATACCCGCTGGCCCATGAATTGTTGAATATCGCCATCGAGCGGGCCTACGCCGCCGGCCTGCTGGGCGATAATGTCGCCGGCAGTGGCCGCCGTTTCGAGCTGGAAGTGCGACTGGGCGCCGGCGCCTACATCTGCGGTGAAGAAACCTCCTTGCTGGAGAGCCTGGAAGGCAAGCGCGGCATGGTGCGAGCCAAGCCACCGCTGCCGGCCATTGTCGGCCTGTTCGGTCAGCCGACCGTAGTGAACAACGTGCTCTCTTTGGCCGCCATACCCGCCATCCTTAGCGAAGGCGCCGCCTATTATGCCAATTACGGCCATGAGCGTTCCAAGGGCACACTGCCGTTTCAGCTGGCCGGTAACCTGAAGCGGGGTGGCCTGGTGGAGCTGGCGTTCGGCCAGCGCCTGCGCGATCTGATTTATGAGTTCGGCGGCGGTACCCGCAGCGGTCGACCGGTGCGCGCGGTACAGGTGGGCGGCCCGCTGGGCGCCTATCTGTCGCCGGAACAATTTGATGTGCTGCTGGATTACGAGTCTTTCAGCAAAATTGGCGCCGTGCTCGGGCACGGGGGCGTGGTGGTATTCGACGAAACGGTCAACATGGCCGAGCAGGCCCGGTTCTCGATGGAGTTCTGTGTCGAGGAGTCCTGCGGCAAGTGTACTCCCTGCCGGATAGGCTCGGTGCGCGGCGTCGAGGTGATCGACAGGATCATCGCCAACGACAACAGAGCCGCCAATATCGAACTGCTGGAAGACCTGTGCGACACCATGATCCAGGGCTCCCTGTGTGCCATGGGCGGCATGACGCCCTTCCCGGTGAAGAGCGCACTCCAGTATTTTCCCGAAGATTTCAACGACTCGAAGGGGGCGTAAAAGATGGTTGAACATTTTTATCCCGAGAAGGATTACGGGACGCCAGCCCGG
>JBFGZI010000428.1:0-1872 GCA_041586855.1 Oceanisphaera sp.
CATAGAACTGGTGCCCGAGGCTGTTGTAGACGCTCGCGCCAATGCCGAGCTGAACGCTATCGCCAATATCGAATTCCATCAGGGTGCGGCCGAGCAGCTGGTGCCCCAACTGTATGCGGAGGGCGTCACCGCCGATGTGGTGGTGGTGGATCCGCCGCGCAAGGGCTGTGATGCGGCGCTGCTGGCGACCCTGGCCGAGATGCAGCCCGAACGGCTGGTGTATGTTTCCTGTAATCCCAAGACCCTGGCCCGGGATCTGGCCTGGTTGTGTGAACATGGCTTCAAGTTGGAGCAGGCCACGCCGGTGGACATGTTCCCCCACACCATGCATGTGGAAACGGTGGCGCTGCTGACCCGGGTGCAGAGCAAATAAGATATTGCAATAAAAGCTAATGATAACTATTATCAATATATCGACGAAGGAGGCGGACATGGTCGTGCTGTTGATATTGTGCTGGCTGACGGTGGTGTGGTGGGTGCCGGCCTCGGCGCTCCCCCTGTGGTTGAGCGCCGGTTTTGCGTTGTTTACATTGCTGCTGACCGTGCCGTCGGTCAGCCGGCACTGGTGCTGGTTACCGGTGGGCGGCTTGGCCGGGCTGGGGCTGACCCTGGGCTTGCTGCTGGGCGCCTGACGTGGGGAAGCATCTTTGCCTGCCGCTTCAAGGCCGGCGGTTGTTTTCCCGCAACAGGACCTCGACCCGGTTCAGCTGTTCCCGCAACTGGCCCAGCTCCTGATGCAGCGCCCGGCTCTCCTGCTCCGGTCCTTCTCCATTTTCCGCCTTGAACTTGGCACTCTCGTTTTGCATTACTTCCAGTACTATGCCGATCATCATGTTGAGGAAGATAAAGGCGGTGAGGAAGATAAAGGTGATGTAGAAAATCCAGCTGTAGGGATAGGGCTCCATGGTGGCATACATCACATCGGTCCAGTCCTCGAAGGTGGCGATGCGGAACAGGGTCAGCATCGCCTGGCTGATATTGCCCCACAGGAAGGGATCGACCTGTTCGAACACGAAGCTGCCGACAGCGGCGTAGATATAGAAGATGATGAACATCAGCAGCGCCACATAGCCCATGCGCGGGATGGACACCACCAGGGCGTTGAGCAGTACCCTCAGCTCGGGGATCATGGAGATCAATCGCAAGGCGCGGAACACTCGCAGCAGACGGGCAATCAGCACTGTGTCGGCGCTGTCGATGGGTACTATGCTGGCCAGCACTATCACCAGGTCGAAAACATTCCAGCCGGACTTGAAAAAGTCCCTGAAGCGGGGTTCAGCCGCCATGCGGATGGCGATCTCCACCAGGAAGAATAGGGTAACGGCGGCGTCCAGTACCGCCAGTATGTGCTCGAAACGGCTGGTGTTGTCGTAGGTTTTAGCGCCCACTACCAGGGCGGACAACACGATGACGGTAATGACAAAACCTTCGAACAGCTTGTTGCTGCGTAAACGTAAAAATTGGGCCTGCAGTTGGGCAAATCCGTTATTCATGTTCTATCTCAAACTCACAAAGCCATCGCACAACAGCGTGCGGCGCTAAAATTACTCTATTGTGCCGTGACGCACAAACCTTATCTAATCGCGCGGATCTGGACGTTGGGGATAGTGATACCAATTACATTAAGCGTCTGATCTGGATTTTGGCCTGTACCCCAGAGGCGGCTGTGTTGCCTCTGATACCAAACTGATTAAATAACTGATCTATTTGGTTGCTCAGCAAAGGTCGGACAAAGGGCCAGCTCCGCCGACACGCCGTGAATACCTCCATGTAGGCTCAGCCGCACCATCCGTGGTGCGGATGGTCGGCTGAGCAGATCCCTTTGCCCTCCTTGATGCTCCGGCGTTGCCTGTTGGCGCCGTCTGCAGGCAA
>JBFGZI010000429.1:0-1862 GCA_041586855.1 Oceanisphaera sp.
CACCTGCTTGCCGCTCGGGCTTGAATAGCCAAGACCTTAGTGCATAAACCTATGATTTGTATTAATATCCTCTCGAATATTGGAGAATTATATGAGCAGTACTAACGGCAATGTCTTGCCAAGAGAGTCTTACCCTACCCCATCCCTTTACCCATAAGTCAGCCCAATAATTCCTTTGTCTCTTGTATGGCACGAACCATATCATGACAACGCTCCAGGCCCAGCCACAGCGTTTGCAACCCGGGTTCGCCATCGCCCTTGCGTCCTAAATAACCACCGTAAGAGGCCACCAGATGGATCAGGGTTCTCAGGCTCGGCGCCTCTTTGGGCGGTGCTTTCCGCAACGCCGACGCGTAAATGATCCGCCATTCTTCAGGATCAAAAACGAGTTCGCAGCTGTGCTCCGGCACCACGCGATTGAGCCGCATCAGGTACATCACTCGCCAGGCGACAATCATCTTGATCACCAGCAGCCGTTCCAGCTTATCCCGGCTGCGCAGTTGCATCGACTCTACTCGACAGCCACTCTTTAACGTTTTGAAAAATAATTCAATTTCCCAACGGCACAGGTACCAGTTGAGCAGTTCCTGAGCGCCCGATAGCGTTTCTACCTGGATGTTGCTGAGTAACATCCAGCTGACTGGCGCTGCCCCCTTTGGGGCACTCTGCTCTTCTGCCATGACCACGGTGATCGGCAGCTGCTGTTGGTTTAATACCACCCGGGCGACGCGGATTTGTAGGGTGACCGGCCTGGAGGGGCGTTTTCTCCCTTTGGGCAAGGTAAAGCACACCTCACCTAATATCGGCATCGCGGCGACCGCTTCCTTGAGCTTGCGCCCGTCCGCCAGTTTGCGGTTATGTTTTCCCCGGATCAGGTAGTCGATATGCGGGGCGTTAGCCTGCTCTTGATAGAGCGAGAACAGGTCGGCTTCCCGGTCGCCGACATAAACCAACCGGGTATCGGGCAGGTTTTTTTTCAGTTCACTGATCCGTTGATAGCCTTCCAGCCAGCGCACACTTTCCTTCGGTTGCTGGCCATCACGCGCCCATATCCAGGCATCGGTGAGCCCCAACGGCAAACGCTCCGGTGTCACCATCAAGGTGGGATGAAGGTACATGCCCCGGCGGGCATCATAGTTCAGTTTGCCTAATCCTTCGGCATGGCGGCCATTGAAATCCAGCTCGGTGGTATCTTGCAGACACAGCACGGTGTTGTGCTTTGCCGCCCGCGCCAGGGTGCTGTCCCAATGGGGCTGGAGCAAGCTGTCCCAGCTGATATCCTGCTCCAGCAGGCGATAGGTGGCCTTGGTTTCGCTCCAGCCACGGCAAGCGGCGGTGATACTCTTGCCCGGCTGTCTGGCCAGGGTGTCAACGACCTTGGCCAGTCGCTGATTTAATCGCTCATCGCCCAGATCTGCCGTGGCAAATTCCTGCTCAACCCACTTCGTCATGTCACCCTTCGCTACGTCTGTTGTTCAGTGACGTTGATGATACTCATTCATGAACTTATGGGTAAAGGGATGGGTGTAAGTGGCTCGTTCACGTATATTGAGCAGTATTTCCTGCCCCCATGCATTGCAATTTTCCTCTGTAAGGCCAGAACAGTGATGGATTTCATCAAAAATAACCAGTACTCGCTGCTCATCGAACAACTGCCAGAAATCCTCTTTGAACGATAGCAGGCGTTGATAGGTATATGAGCCACCAGCAGCTCCAATCACGCCATCAAAGCGGCGGCCCGTTGCACGAGAGAGTGACTGGCGCATCCCTTGAGTAACGCTAATAGAGGGGGAAAAGCAAAGGACGAAGTCGACTTTGTTTTCTGCCAGCATGCACTGAGCCAGCTCTGCCGCCATTCTGGA
>JBFGZI010000430.1:0-1851 GCA_041586855.1 Oceanisphaera sp.
CTGTTTATCCAGCCCATGGACCTGCTCACGCCAACCGGCCAGGTATTCCCCCAGCCGCTCCCCCACCGGGTTGGCAGCCATGGCCTGCGCCAGTTGTTCCAGATCGCGAGCCAGCTGTTGCTGCTGTTGTTCCAGCTGTCGCGCCTGTTGCCCGCTGAGCTGTGAGCCCTGCCAGCACAGGGTATTTCGCCGTTCGGTCAGCCGCTGCAGCTCATCCTGCTGGTCTGCCAGCTGGCGGCTTTGTTGTTGCTGCCGGGTCTGACTCTGTTGAAGTTGCTGCCACATGGGCTGCAATCGTCCGGCCGGTATCGCCGCCGCCAGCCGGCTCAATTGTGGCTCGGCCTGTTGCCATTGTTGTAGCGCTTGCTGCTGCGCCTGCCCGGCCTCGGCCAGCCATTGTTCGGCCTGCCTACGCTCTCGCCAGCGCTGCAAGGCCGTTTGCGCCTGTTGCAGTTCGGTGTCTCGCGACAGCCGTTCGGCCTCGGCGGTATCAATATCACTCTGGTACTGCCGGCGCTGCTCGTCACTGAGCAGCTCCATGCCCTGGGCCCTGGCCTCAAGCTGGCCCAGGGCGCCTTTCTGCTCCCGGGTCTGTTCGAACACCCGTTTTGATATCTGGGCGTAGATATCGGTGCCGGTCAGCTCTTCCAGCAGTTCGGCCCGCTCGTTGGCGTCCGCGTGCAAAAAGGCGGCAAAGCCGCCCTGGGCCAGCAGCATGGATTTGGTAAAGCGGCCAAAGTCCAGGCCACTGAGTTGCTCGGTAAGGTTCAGCTTGTCGTTGATTCTGGTGGTGATAATGGTGCCGTCGAGGTGGGCCAGCTCTACCTTGGGGGCCTGCAGCTTGCCGTCGACCTTGTCCCGGGAGCGGCGCTGACTCCAGAAGGCGCGATAGCCTTCTCCCTTGATCTCGAATTCCACCTCCGCCAGACAATCGGCGGTGTGGCGGGTCATCAGCTCGTTGCCGCTGGCAGAGATGTTCTTCATGCGCGGCGTCTGGTGATAGAGCGCCAGACAAATGGCGTCGAGCAGTGTGGTCTTGCCGGCGCCGGTGGGGCCCGTGATGGCGAAGAGGCCACTGTCCCGAAACGGCGACCGGGTAAAATCGATTTTCCACTCCCCTTTCAGGGAATTCAGGTTTTTCAGGCGCAGGCTGAGGATCTTCATGCTTCTTCCTCCATCTGCACCAGCAACTGGTGATACAGCTCGTTCAGCGCCTGTTGCCGTTCGGCTTCCAGCGGCTCCGGCGCCAGCCGTCGTTCGAATACCTCCACCGGTGTCAGCTCGCTCAGGGTCACGCCCTGCTCTGCAGTCAGGCCGTCACCGCTCTGGGTTCGTTGCCGACGCACCACTAATATTTCCAGCGGCAAGCCTTCGGCCAGTTGCTCCACCCGGGGTTGCAGGTCGCTCAGGTAATCATCTTCGCTCACCGTCACTTCCAGCCACACGGGCGCGTCATGGTCGGCGGCCACCGCCTTCATCGCTACCGCCAATTGTTCCAGATTGCCGCCGACCCTGGCCAGGGGCTGAAAGGTCGGCACCGGCAGCGGCGTCACCCTTTGCAGCCCTTCGTTCACCTCGACCAGCAGCACTTCTTTCTGTTGCCCCACTTCATCGAAACTCAGCGCGATGGGCGAACCGCAGTAACGGATGTGGTCATGGCCGCCCACCTTCTGCGGCCGGTGGATATGCCCCAGGGCAATATAGTCGGCCGGAGGAAAGGCACTGGCGGGAAAGGCCTCCAGGGTACCGATATAGATCTCCCGCACCGAATCGCTGCTGCTGGCCCCGACCGTGGTCAGATGGCCGGTGGCGACGATGGGCAGCGACCGCCCTGCCACCGAGGGGGCCAGC
>JBFGZI010000431.1:0-1851 GCA_041586855.1 Oceanisphaera sp.
CCGATGGCATGATTGACCCCCAGGGTCTGGGCGATGGGCTTGACCAGATGCTCGCCGGTGGCCGATATGATCACCACCTCATGGCCCTGGGACTGGTGCCAGGCCAGCCGTGCCCGGGCCTCGGGATATACCAGCGGCAGTATCTCCTGCCCGATAAACTCGTCCACCAGTGGCGCCAGATCGGCGGCTTGCCAGTGACGGATCGGCGCCAGGGTCAGCGCCATATAGGCGTCCATGTCCATACGGCCCTGGTAATAGGCGGCCATCAGCTGGCGCTCCTGCTCCAGTATGTCGGCCGGGGCCAGCTTTCGGTTGACCAGAAACGTCAGCCACAGGCTGGCGGAATCGCCGGCAATCAGGGTTTCATCCAGATCAAAAATGGCCAGTTTCATCAGGCAACTTCCTTCAGTTCGGTACTGTCGAATATCAGCTCCAGCGGGCTTCCCGCCGGCAGCAGGGCATCGGCACCCCGGTTCAGTCGGTCCACCGTCAGCAGGCAGCCGGCGGCCCGGATGCGGTAGCGGATCACATTGCCCAGCAACTGGTGACTGGCGACGGTGGCCTTGAGCGGGGGGCTCATGGCTGCGCCATAGTCCCGGCCGGGCTCACGAATATAAATGGACTCGGGGCGGACCGCCAGCCTGCCGCTGATGTCGAGCCCCAGCAACTGTTTTGCCTGCTCGGGGGTGAGCAGATTATAGTTGCCCATGAAACCGGCGACAAAGTCGTTGGCCGGTCGGGTATAGACCGCCTCGGCGGTATCGGCCTGCACTATCTGCCCCTTGTGTATCAAGGGAGGTCGTCTCTGTTGCCTCTTCCTGAGCTCCGAGTTGCCTGCAGACAGTGCCAACAGATGACTCGGCAGCATCAAGGAGGACAAAGGGATCTGCTCAGCCGACCATCCGCACCACGGATGGTGCGGCTGAGCCCCCAAGGATGGGTTCACGGCGAGTCGGCGGAGCGGACCCTTTGTCCTACTTTTGTAAAGCAACCAAATAGATCAGTTATTTGATCGGTTTGGTATTATTCGTCGGTCAGCAGTCGCGTCAGTGGTAGTCGGCTGCGAAACAGGTTGGTATCGCTACCTTCGCGAGTGAAATAGACAAAGTCGTCATGCCCCAGGGCAATGCCTTCAAACTGACCGCTCTGACCTAGCTCCCAGCGCCGGCCTTCGGCCTCGATAACGCGACCATCCCGAACCGGATACAGCCACAGCCAGGCGCGGCGGTTGAACCAGCTTCGACTGTATCCCACCAGCAGCAGGGTTCGGGTCTTTGCATCAAAGTCGGCGCCGGTGACCAGCATATCGGTGTTCAGTCGCTGTTGTGCGGTCAGCGGTTGTGCCGGCAGCGGGTCTGTTTCACCGGCGGTCGGCAGCAGCTTGTAGATGTCCGTTTGTTGATCCAGCCAGCGCTTGGTCAGCAGCCACAGCTCATCCTCCACCCAGGTCAGCGCCTCGGCGTCGAAATTATGCTGATGGAGGGGAGGCTGAAAGTTGCGTTGCTCGGCGTAACGGACGGGAATGGGGGGCTGTGGTGTGAAATGCGTACCCTCTGCCGCCAGTGGCAGTATGTTCAAATCCTGGCGCCGGCCGCCGTTGTTGCCGGTATCCGCCAGATACAGAGTATTGCCGTGTACGGTGATGTCTTCCCAGTCCCGATTGGCGGCGGCAAGGGCCTGACGGGCGGTGATATTCCCTTCACCGTCGAGCATAAACAGCTCGGCGTCGTTGCCGCTATCATTATGGCTGACAAAGCCGTGTTGCCAGAGGGCCAGACCCGAGGTCTCCGCCAGGCGGGCCGGAAAGTCGGCCACCGGCACCAGTTCGAGCCGGGGGCTCTGGGCGGCCAC
>JBFGZI010000432.1:0-1848 GCA_041586855.1 Oceanisphaera sp.
GCCAGGAGCAACAGGTTCAGTACAGCTAGGATCAGGCGTGGCAGTATCATGAGCGGCTCCGGTGGAATTCGAAATGGTGAGCTTCGAAATGGATCTCGACCTGCAAGCCGCCGGGCTTGTTGTCCTCCAGCAGGATGCGGGCACCGTGGTGCTCAGCCACGTCCCGGGCGATGGCCATGCCCAGGCCGGAGCCCCGATAGCGGTTGCTGTTGCCCCGGTAGAAACGCTCGAAGACCTTTTCCTTCTCGGTCGTGGGAATACCCGGCCCCCGATCCCGGATAAGGACGGTCGGTCCGGGTGCCTTGCGCAGCAATATCTCCACCTGGCTGTCGGGGGGAGAGTGGGCCACGGCATTATCAATCAGGTTGTTCAGCATCTGGGTCAGGGCAACCTCGTCTCCCCGGATCCACAAGGGCGTGTCCGCGGCCTCGAAGGACAGCGCCACCCGTCGTTGCAGGGCCGGTACGGCCAGTGCCAGACAGACCTTTCTGACCAGGGCATTCAGTTCCAGCGGTATCAGCTCCTGGCTGTGAAAACGGTGGTCCAGCATCGCCTGATTCAGCAGGTGATCGACGGTGAGCGCCAGCTGATCGCATTGCGCTATCAGACCGTACAGCTGTATGCGTTGCTTTTCTGCGTCCTGCTCGTCCCGGGCGTTCTCGCTCAGGGCGCGCAGACTGGCGAGGGGGGTGCGCAGTTGGTGCGCGGCGACCGAGGTTCTGGTTTCCAGCTGGGACAGCATTTGCTGCTGGCGGGCGATAAAATGATTGATGGTGTTCAGCAGCGGCAGTGTTTCTCTGGGCACCGGCAGTGACAGGGGCGTCAGATCCCGGGGTCGTCGTCGGGCCAGCGCTCGGGCAATCAGGGCAAAGGGGCGCAAGGCGTAATAGATGCCGAGCCACAGCAGCAGCAAGGCGCTGAACAGCAGGCCGAGGATCAGCTCCAGGGCCGGATACAGAATATCGTCGGCGAGCTGCTGGCGGGCGAGGCGGGTCTGGGCCAGTTCGATCTGGATTTCATCATGGGGCAGCCGTTCGGTATTCAGCCGGATCAGTCGGGCGATCCGAACGGGCTCGCCGTCAAATTCGGCATCGAAGAAGTCCGGCTGTTGCAGGGTCAGTTGCC
This sequence comes from Oceanisphaera sp., assembly GCA_041586855.1. Classification (GTDB taxonomy): domain Bacteria; phylum Pseudomonadota; class Gammaproteobacteria; order Enterobacterales; family Aeromonadaceae; genus Oceanimonas. The sequence goes on from JBFGZI010000432.1 coordinate 1,126, forward strand.
GTTGTGAGGGGGAGCGGGGCGGCGGCGCCGGCAATGACCGATAACCGGTCAGGAAGCTGCCGTTGATGCTGATTCGGTAGAAGACGCGGTCCTGCGGCGCTAGCGCCAGGGTGGCGAAGGCGGAAACCGGAATATCCACGATAACGCCCTGCTCTGTGTGGCGCACCGCATTGGCCATCTGCAGGGTGGCGCTATTGAGCATGATGTCATAGCTGCGATCGGCGGTTTTTTTGCTGTACGAGATCATCAGCCCCATCGCCAATAACGCCAGGCCGACGAGTACGGCGGTGCTGATCAGCAGCAGGCGCCGACGCAGGGCCGGATGATGGCCCGGGGCCTCGTTCACGGCTGTATGACCCGCGTCACATAGCCGAGGCCGCGCAGCGTCTGTATCTGTACCGAGCTGCCGACCAGCTTCTTGCGCAATCGGGCCACGTAAAGCTCGATGGCATTGGCGGACGGGGTTTCATCGGCATTGAACAGTTTTTCGGTCAGTTCTTCCTTGCTCATCACCCGCTCCAGTCCCCCCAGAAATATCTCCAGCAAGCGGAACTCCCGGTTGACCAGAAGGCAGGGCTGATGGTCGATGGTGACCGTTTTGGTGTCGCGGTTGAACACCAGGTTGCCGTGCTCGCTGATATTGGAGGCATAGCCCTGGCGGCGGCGCAGCAAGGCCCTGACCCGGGCTTCCAGCTCGCCGAAGTCGAAGGGTTTGGTCAGATA
>JBFGZI010000433.1:0-1844 GCA_041586855.1 Oceanisphaera sp.
ACCCGCAGGGCAGCGCTTGTGGGGTCTTGCTACTGCGTTATCGCTTATTTATGTAGAGTGACTACATGGCATAAGCGCTGCCTTGTATCAAGGCCCCACAAACTGCTGCAAAAATCATCGCGAAAGGTCAACAGACCCTAGTCGATGTATTCGAGTCGGGGCCGCGCCGTCATGCGGGTGACCAGCTCGTAGGCAATGGTACCCACGTGACGAGCCACTTCTTCCGCCGCCAGGCCCTCGCCCCACAGCAGCACCTCGTCACCCACCTGATCGGTGGCGTCCGGGCCCAGATCGACGGTGGCCATGTCCATCGACACCCGGCCCGCCAGGGTGACCCGCCGGCCGTTGACCAGCACCGGGGTGCCAGGGGGGGCCATGCGCGGATAGCCGTCGCCGTAACCGACGGCAATCACGCCGATGCGGGTATCCCGCGGGCTCACCCAGGAGCCGGCATAACCGACCGGCTCGCCAGCCTTGTGCTCGCGCACCGCAATCAGGCTGCTGGTGAAGTTCATCGCCGGACGCAGGCCGAAATCGGTACCCTGCCGGTCACCGAAGGGGGTGATGCCATAGAGCATGATACCCGGGCGGATATAGTCGGCATGGGCGTCGGGAAAAGCGATAACACCGGCGGAGTTGCACAGCGCCCTGTGCTTGACTCTGCCGGCAGTTGCCTGCTTGAAACGGGCAATCTGCGCCTCGGTCACCGCCTGCTGCTCGGGCTCGTCGGCCCGGGCGAAGTGGGTCATGGCGTTCACCGGTTGCACCACCTGGGCAATGGCCGCCAGACGGGCAAAGACCTCGTCGGCCTGCTCCGGGAAAAACCCGACCCTGTGCATACCCGAGTCGATTTTCACCCACACCGTCACCGGTGCGGCCAGCGGGGTCTGCTCCAGCGCTTCCAGCTGGGCGAAGTTGTGAATACAGAGATGGAAGTCGTTAAGCGCGGAGAACTCGAGTTGGGCCCGGTTGAAAAACCCTTCCAGTAGCAGAATCGGCTGACGAATGCCGCCGGCACGCAGTTTTTGTGCTTCTTCAAACCGGGCAACCGCAAACATGTCGGCGTCGTCCTTGAGGGCTGCCGCCACCGCCAGATCGCCGTGGCCATACGCATTGGCTTTCACTACCGCCATCGCCCTGGCCGTGGGGGCCAGCTGCCTGGCTACCTGCAGGTTATGCCGAACTGCTTCCAGACTGATGCGGGCCACCGCCCCATGTGCATCCATCTCTGCTCCTTAATAGTCATCATCGAAATCCGGCCCGGCATAGTTATCGAAGCGGGAAAACTGCCCCTGAAACGTCAGCCGAACCTTGCCTATGGGTCCGTTCCGTTGCTTGCCGATGATGATTTCGGCGATGCCTTTCTCCGGGCTGTCGTCGTGATAGACCTCATCCCGGTAGATAAACATGATCAAGTCGGCATCCTGCTCGATGGAGCCGGACTCCCGCAGATCCGAGTTAACCGGCCGTTTGTCGGCCCGCTGCTCCAGGCTTCGGTTTAGCTGGGACAGCGCTATCACCGGCACCTTCAGCTCTTTGGCCAACGCCTTTAGCGAGCGGGAGATCTCGGCGATTTCCAGGGTCCGGTTATCGGACAGACTGGGCACCGTCATCAGCTGCAGATAATCGATCATGATCATGCTGATGCCCCCGTGTTCTCGTGCCACGCGTCGAGCGCGGGAACGAACTTCGGTGGGTGTCAGGCCGGAAGAGTCGTCGATATAGAGCTGACCTTTTTCCAGCAGCATGCCCATGGTCGAGGACAGCCGGGCCCAGTCTTCATCATCCAGCTGCCCGGTACGTATGCGGGTTTGATCGATACGTCCCAGAGAAGCAAGCATCCG
>JBFGZI010000434.1:0-1837 GCA_041586855.1 Oceanisphaera sp.
GCCTGCGGCGGCGATATTGTTTTCGGCCTTTACTCCGGCGACACCAGAATCTGCGACCAGGGCAGCCCTGCATCCCCCAGGGTAATGAAGTTGGGATTGACCATGCTGTCGCGCCGGTTGTAGCTGAGCTGTTCAAGGTTCAGATCCAGCAAACGGCCCCCCGCCTCTTCGACGATACACTGGGTAGCACCGGTATCCCACTCGCCGGTAGGGCCGATGCGCATATACAGGTCGGCGCCCCCTTCTGCGACCAGGCAGGACTTGAGCGAACTGGATCCCAGCGGCACCAGCTGATAGTCAAGTGTGGGGGTCAACCGGGAGCGAACCCAGTCTACATTCTGCCGGCGGCTGATGGTAATGCGCAGCCGGGTCAGCGGCTCGGCCGAGTCATGATGCCGCGCCTCGATGCGTCTGGTCTCGCCGTCCGCCTCCTTGAAGGCACCGTGGCCACGTACCGCGTAATACATCAGATCGTTCACCGGCCCGTACACCACGCCCAGTACCGGCTTACCGTCTTCGATCAGCGCTATCATGGTGGAAAAATCTCCGCTACCGGCGATAAATTCCTGGGTGCCGTCCAGCGGGTCCACCAGCCAGTAACGCGGCCAGCTGCTGCGCTCGGCCAGCGACACTTCGTTTCCTTCTTCCGACAGCACCGGAATATCGGCCAGCTCTCGCAGCGCCTGCTGAAGATAATCGTGAGCGGCCAGATCGGCACTGGTGACCGGACTGTCGTCGTCTTTGTTCTCGGCCTGGTACTGTCCACTGTTGTACAGCGCCAGGATCAGCCTACCGGATTCGCGGGCAGCCGCGATGGCACCGGGCAACAAGGCATAGATATCCATGTTTACTCCTCTTTATCGAGCCAGTCCTGCAGCAAAAACAGGCCACAGATGCTGCGTGCTTCACTGAAATCGGGCCGGGCCATCAGCTGGTCAAGCTTGTTCAGTGGCCAGGGCACCACATCAAGCGGTTCCGGCTCATCCCCTTCACGCTGCTCAGGATACAGATCCCGCGCCAATAATATATCCATACGACTACCAAAATAACCGGGCGCCAGGGTCACCTGCTTCAGATGCGTCAGTTGCCGCGCCCCGTAGCCGATTTCTTCCATCAACTCCCGATTACCCGCCTCCATGGCGTCTTCTCCCGGATCGATCAATCCCTTGGGAAAACCCAGTTCATAGCTGTGGGTTCCGGCGGAATATTCGCGGATCAGCAATATCGTCTGCTCATCGAGCAGCGGCACCAGCATCACGGCGCCACGGCCGCTGTTGCGCATCCGCTCATACACCCGTTGCACACCGTTACTGAACTTGAGATGAACCGACTCCACCTTGAAAAGACGACTCTGTGCCACCAATTCCGTATGCAGTATTTCAGGTTTTTGTTTCTTGTCCGCCATGGCTGTTTCCGTCTTTTCACTCACCCTGATCAGAGATTATCGTAACTCTCGGTAAACGTCTGCCCACAAGTTGCCGGAACCCGGGTTTTGCCAGCACCGAGATACTCCCCGGGCCAAGGCATCTGGTATAATTCAGGCCCGGTTTTAACGAGAGCGAGCGCAATGAACGGAGAAAACCCATCCATCCGCCTGGACAAATGGCTGTGGGCCGCCCGCTTTTACAAGACTCGCAGCCTGGCACGCACCATGATTGACGGCGGCAAGGTGCACTACAATGGCCAGCGCAGCAAGCCCAGCAAGCTGGTGGAGGTTGGCGCCCTGATCCGCCTGCGCCAGGGTAACGATGAAAAGGAAGTCGTGGTGCTGGAACTGTCGGAACACAGAGGCAAGGCAGAGCAGGCCCAGCGTTTGTTTCGGGAAACCGAAGACAGC
>JBFGZI010000435.1:0-1822 GCA_041586855.1 Oceanisphaera sp.
ATTGCCGAAGGTGTGGAGACACAGGAGCAACATGCCATGCTGCGGGACATCGGCTGCCGGCACTATCAGGGCTACCTGTTTGGCCGGCCCATGCCGGTGGACGAGTTTGAACGGTTGCTGGCAACGGCCGGGGCGGACAACCAGGCAACGGAGGCGGCCAGTACGGAGCGAGGCGCTGAAGCATGTTGATGAGTTGCCGCAGTGTGCTGCTGCCTTATATGGCGGTGATAGCCCTTACCGAGCTGGTGATCATGCTGCTGATGGAATGGCTCGGGCTGGATATTCTGGGGTTCTGGCTGGTCACGCTGTTTGATGCCACCGCGGTGTCACTGATGGCCGTCATACTGCTTTCCTGTCTGACGAAGCGTGATAAGGGTCATGCCGGCGGGCTCAGACCCGATGCCCAGCTGAAGATCGGGGCTATTGTATTCGGGCTCGAGCTGCTGATCATGCTGCTGTTGCCGCTGATTATTCATGGCTGGCCGCTGGCTCTGCTCGATGCGGTCTTGCTGTCTTCGATCAGCAGCTTGCTGATTTACTGGCAGGTGTTGCTGCCATTACAGCACTGCAAGGAGACGCCATCCGCCGAGGCCCCTTCTTCCATTGTCTGGGGGGCGCTGTTTACCTATCTGAGCCTGATGACCTGTGCCGGCATCATACTGCTCTCCGTTTATCAGCAACAGCTGCAACGAGGATATGAGCAAGCCGGCGTGGCTGAAATGTCCTATCTCGATACTATCAAGCAGGATCTGCTGGCCAGCCTGCACGAGGCGGCCCTCGACCTCAGCCTGCTGGTCGGCCAGGCCGAACGGCTGGTCACTCAAACCGGGACGGGTATCGACGAGCAGCAGTTGACGGCCGATTACCTGACTTATCTGAAGGTCAGGCGCGACTATGCCATGCTGCGGCTGATTGACAGCCAGGGCGAGGAACGGGTTCGTGTTGAGCGCACGCAGGGCCGGCCGGTGACGGTTCCCGCCGGGCAGCTCCAGGACAAGCGCTCTCTCGACTATTTCGCCAAGGCCATGCAGGCGACAGAGGGAGCAATTTACATCTCCGGGCTGGAGCTGAATATCGAACATGGTCAGGTAGAAATACCCCACAATCCGGTGATCCGTCTGGCGATGCCCTTTTTCGACGAGGCAGGCGGCAAGCAGGGCCTTGTTGTTATCAACCTGATGGCAGAGCGCTTGCTGAAGGGCTTGTCCCGGACAAGGCAGCCCCTGCTGGGCCAGCTGATGCTGCTACATCCTGAGGGAGCCTGGCTGTACGGCGTTGAGGAAGATCGGCGTTGGGGTTCTGTACTGGGCGAGCGGCGCCAGCACAGCTTTGCTAACAGCCACCCTACGGTCTGGGAGCAGATGCAGGGGCGCTCCGACGGTATTATTCAGGCTCCCGAAGGGCTTTATGTCTACCAGAAGCTTTCTACGCGCGTCCATCCGGGGCTCGGTGAAATGACGGCCGGCCAGGCCGACGAACTGCAACCGCCCACCTGGTGGTTGATCTCGATGATTGACAGCACCGTCTTCGATCAGGGCATGGCCAGGGTGCGCAAGCTGCTGTTGCTGGTGTCCTTGTTTTTTGCCGTGCTCACGGCCATCGGTGTTCTGTTGTTCGGCCACACGCTGAGGATACGGGACCAGGCGAATCACAAGCTGCAGCAGCTGGCGAATTTCGACTTTCTCACCGGGCTGGCAAACCGTGCCCTGTTCACTCGTACTCTGGATCGGGAACTGGAACGCAGCCGGCGCAGCGGCGTCGACTCGGCGCTGTTTTATATGGATCTGGATAACTTCAAGCCGATTAATGACCGGCTTGGCCA
>JBFGZI010000436.1:0-1809 GCA_041586855.1 Oceanisphaera sp.
ACGATTTCCACCCGCGCATAGTGATTGCCCTCGAACGACACGTCCGCCGCCCGCAACGAAGGATCGCTGCCCGGAATCTGCTGGGCGCCGAACAGCGGCTTGCCGCCGACCTCGGCCGAGCCGAAGGCGGGCAGCAGCCGGGCCAGGTGAGCGATGGCGTCCCGGGTGCGGGCCTGTATGTCCGGCGTTCGCCAGCCGTTGTCCAGCTGGGCCACATAGGGCTGTGGCAGCCGGGGCTGGGCGCTAAGGTCGCAGCTGGCGGCCAGACCGCCCTTGAACAGGGTGATACTGTCGGTCATGCCGTGCAGCTGAAACACGCCGTTCGGATAGGGCGTCAGCTGGGCCATGCCATTGGGCGTACCGCGCTGGCCGTGAAAAATCACCTCCGGCCAGTCGCCCTGGGCCTGCCAGCGGGCCAGGTAGGCGGCCTTGTACTCCACCAGCCGTTGACGATGATAGCCGGCCATGTCGTCCACCAGCCCGGTGCGAAAGCCGCAGGCATTGACCAGAAAGTCCACCTTGAATGGCTGTTCCTGCCCGTCCTGGTGAGTGCCGTGAATGGTCCAGCCGTCCGGCCATTGCTCCAGTCTGGTGGCGCGGGTATGAAAGTGCAGCTCGCAATTGGGCGCCGCGTTCAGCGCCAGGGTGGCGGTGGCCGCCATGCGAAACAGGCTCCAGCCGTATTCCTGCACCAGAATAAGCGGAAACTTCAATGACTCCGGGTCCAGATGGTGGGCCAGGGGGATCAGCCAGTCGTCCTGACACTCGGCATGCGCCGGCATGGGGCGGGCGACCAGCGCCTCGAACTGGGCGCGGCTGTAGCAGCGATAATACTGGTCCGGCTCGCCCAGCACCTTGTTGGCCGGGTCTTCGTCCACCAGCCGACGATATTCGTGCGCCACCTGTTTCAGCCGGGGCAGCAGAGCTTCTGCATCGCCTGGATCGGTCACCGGGGTAGCGATGACGGTGGGGCGGCGGTTGATGCTGTTGGGGTAGGCGCGCACCGAGGCGATGGACTGGCGCAGCAGGGTCAGGCACTGATCGTCGCCGATTTCCCGATACAGGTTGCCGCCCGCGTGCAGATGGCAGATGGGCGGCCCGTTTACCAGGCCGCTGCTGGCTTCGATAAGCAGGGTCTGAATGCCCATGTCCGCCAGCCGTAACGCCACAGTGGCACCGGCGATACCGCCCCCCAGAATACCGACGTTAAGCGGGCGCTGAGCGGGGGCATGGGAAAGATGTGCGTTCATTTGGTCTCGGTCAGGATAGTGATGGTTCATGGCATGGCGCAGCAGAACGGCCTTTGGGCCGGCTGCGCCGCTATCTTATCCCTTCCGTGGGGGTAAATCATGATTCAATGATGACGTCAGGCTAGGCCTGATGGGCATGCAGCTCGGTCAGCATGTCGCCAATCAGCGCCAGTCGGCTCTTGGCATCCGCACTGGGAATGGAGAAGCGCAACTTGGTCGGCCCCTCCATCTTGTAGATGCGCGGCTGGCTCTGCAACAGGCTCACCAGATACATGGGATCTACCTTGGCATCTTGCGCAAAGCTGATGCTGCCGCCGTTGGGTCCGGCGTCAATCTTGTCGATGCCGAGCTGGCTGGCCTTGAGCTTGAGTCCGGCCAATGCCACCAGGTTCTTGCCCGGCTCTGGCAGCAGGCCGAAGCGGTCAATCAGCTCCACCTGTAGTTCGCGCAGGGCGGCCTCGTCCTCGGCGGTGGCGATGCGCTTGTACATGGAAAGACGCATGTTCACGTCGGGAATATAGTCGTCCGGCAGCAGGGCGGGCAGGCGCAGCTCTATTTC
>JBFGZI010000437.1:0-1794 GCA_041586855.1 Oceanisphaera sp.
CCGTTGGCATCCGGGTAACGCGCCAGCTCGGGCAGCGCCCGCTCGATGGCCGCTCTGGCCTTGGGACCCAGCCCCATGGGGTTTTCGTTGGACGCCAGCTTGACGCTGTTACTGATGCCGAGCTCGCGCTCCAGCTCTTCCACCGGTTTGCCCGGCTGATATGGATGTAACTTCTCTACCCCGGCATTGGCCAGGGCCAGATAATCAATACTCACAGTGACTCCTTCAAATTTTTCTATCAGACATATCGGCAGACTGCACTCACATACAAAGAGGCAGCAGGGTTACCAACGCCGACACGCTAACCCACTTCCCTGTGACGCTCGGCAAATGCCATCCCTGGCATTTGACGGTCGGCTACGGTAATCCCCGCCACCTCTTCTCAATCACCGAGTCGTCGGTTAAGCATCCACAGGCAACTCCGATACATCAAGGAGGACAAAGGGAACGACTCCGCCGACCCTCCGCGCCAAGGACGGCGCGGCGGAGCCTACATGGATGTATCTACGGCGAGTCGGAGGAGTTGGCCCTTGGTCCGATTGCTTTGCTCATCTTCAGCAATCTCATATTTATTTACAGCGAACGACAAGTTGACCGGCTTATGCCCTATCTCACTCAGCCGTGCTGCTTGGCGAACTTGTCCATGAAGGCCACCAGCGCCTGCACCCCTTCGATGGGCATGGCGTTATACAGGCTGGCACGCATGCCACCCACGATGCGGTGGCCCTTCAGCGCCAGCAACCCTTCGACCTTGGCTTCCTTGAGGAAGGCCTCGTTCAGGCCGTCGTCTTTCAGCTGGAACGGAATGTTCATCCAGGAACGGGTTTCAGGATGTACGTTGTTGCTGTAAAAATCGCTGGCATCCACGTAGTTGTACAGCAGCTCGGCCTTGGCCTTGTTGCGCTCGCCCATGGCGTCCAGGCCGCCCTGGCGCTTCAGCCACTGGAATACCAGCCCGGCCAGATACCAGCCGTAGGTGGGCGGGGTATTGAGCATGGAGTCGGCCTTGGCCATGGCCGCATAATCCATGATGGCCGGAGTCTGCGGACAGGCCTGCTGGAGCAGGTCTTCACGCACTATCACCACCGCCAGACCGGACGGCCCTATGTTTTTCTGAGCGCCGGCATAGATGAGGCCGAATTTACTGACATCGATGGGGCGAGACAGAATGGTAGAAGACATATCCGCGATCAGCGGCACCTCGCCGGTGTCGGGCACGAAGTGATACTCGATACCTTCCACAGTTTCATTCGGACAGTAATGCACATAGGCGGCGGTCGGGTCGAGATCCCAGTCTTTAGCCAGTGCACGGGGGCCGTTTTCTGTGGCTTCAAAGCCGTCCAGTACCCGTACCTTGCCAACCTTTTCCGCTTCGGCTACGGCAGATTTGGACCACTGACCGGTGACTATGTAATCGGCTTTGGCATTCTGTCCCATCAGGTTCAGCGCCACGGCGGCGAACTGACCACGGCCACCGCCCTGCAGAAACAGCACCTTGTAGTTGTCCGGCACCTGCATCAAATCACGCAGATCCTGCTCGGCCCGAGCCGCGACCGCCATATAGTCGGCGCCACGGTGACTGAGTTCCATCACCGACACACCCAAACCGTTAAAATCGCGAAACTCGGCCTGAGCCTGTTGCATGACCTCAACCGGCAACATGGCCGGACCCGCGCTGAAGTTATAAACCATCTTCTCCATTTTCCCTGAGTTACCTATATGCTGAATAATCGATAAAACGGCCGCATCACGCCGACACCATTTATTATCACTACGACCATATCGTTTTACACG
>JBFGZI010000438.1:0-1793 GCA_041586855.1 Oceanisphaera sp.
ACCAGCTTATCAATTATCTGCTGCGGCCCGAGGTCATTGCCGGGGTGTCCAATTACGTGGCCTATGCCAACGCCAATACCCCCGCCAAGGCGCTGGTGGATGAGGACATTCGCAATGATCCCGGTATTTATCCCGGCGAGGAAGCCGCGGAAAAGCTCTATACCGCCAAGCTGTTGCCGCAAAAGGTCAACCGGGTGATCACCCGCGCCTGGACCCGGGTCAAGACCGGCAAGTGAGGCGAGGGGCATGACGACAACCGGTTGCAGTTATATCAATTTGAATAAACATCTGATCAGTTACCCCTTGGGATCAGAGGCAACACAGTCGCCTCCCACGACACGCCACTGGTAAATGACACTCACCGTTGCAGCCTACTGCGAACATTCACTGGATGTTCGGTCAGGCTGCAACCGTTCGTCACGGCGAGGCAAGCTCGCCCCCTGAGGGCTCGAGAAATGCCGTCCATGGCATTTCACGGTCGTGGTAGTCGATCTCTGTTGCCTCTTCTCGAGCATCGAGTTGTCTGTAGACGCGCTAACAGGTAACTCCGGTGCATCAAGGAGGACAAAGGGATCTGCTCAGCCGACCATCCGCGCCACGGATGGCGCGGCTGAGCCTCCAGGGAGGGATTCACGGCGAGTCGGGGGAGCGGGCCCTTTGTTCGATTTTTATACAAAAATGAAATCGATCATTTGTTTAGTGGATTGGCATTACAGGTTCTTTTGATGACAAAGAGTTTGATGAAAACAAGGAGGTAGAATGCCGGACAATGATATCCCGCCCGGGGGCGATACCGCTCCTTTCCTGGAGATAAGGGGTCTCACCAAGTTGTACGACGGTCAGCCGGCGGTAGACGACGTCAGCCTGGGCGTAATGCGGGGAGAGATTTTCGCCCTGCTCGGCGCTTCCGGTTGCGGCAAGTCGACCCTGCTGCGGATACTGGCCGGGTTCGAGCCACCGAGCCGGGGCGAAATACTGCTCGACGGGGTCGACATCGCCGAGGTACCGCCCTATGACAGGCCCATCAACATGATGTTTCAGTCCTATGCGCTGTTTCCGCACATGACGGTGGAGGCCAATATCGCCTTCGGCCTGAAGCAGGACAGGCTGCCGCGGACGGAAGTGGCCGAACGGGTGGCACAGATGCTGAAACTGGTGCACATGGAAGACTTCGCCAAACGCAAGCCCCATCAGCTGTCCGGTGGTCAGCGGCAACGGGTGGCGCTGGCCCGCAGTCTGGCCAAGCGGCCCAAGCTGCTGTTGCTGGACGAGCCCATGGGCGCACTGGACAAGAAGCTGCGCGAAGAGATGCAGCTGGAGCTGGTCAACATCATAGAACAGGTTGGGGTGACCTGCGTCATGGTGACCCACGATCAGGAAGAAGCCATGACCATGGCCGGGCGCATCGCCATCATGAGCAAGGGGCGGCTGGTGCAGGTGGGGGAGCCGCTGGATGTGTATGAATTTCCCAACTGCCGTTACAGCGCCGAGTTTATCGGCTCGGTCAATGTGTTCGAGGGGCAGCTTGAGACCAATGAGGCGGACTATGCCCTGATCCGCAGTCCCGAACTGGAGCAGCCTTTGCGGATCGATCATGGTGTGTCCATTGGCGAAGGCCTGCCGATGATGATAGCGGTGCGGCCCGAGAAGATGTTTCTCTGTGCCGAGGCCCCTACAGAAGCCAATAACTGGCTCAGCGGCATCGTCGACGAGATCGCCTATCTGGGCAGTTTGTCGATTTATCATGTGCGGCTGCCCTCGGGTAAACGGATATTGGCGACCCTGCCCAACAT
>JBFGZI010000439.1:0-1788 GCA_041586855.1 Oceanisphaera sp.
CCCTTGCCATGATGCTTGATCACCGCCTCGGCCACGTTCTGGAAGGGTTCTGCCCGGCCGGTGCCACAGTTGTAGATGCCGGATACTTCCGGGTTCTGCCAGAACCACAGGTTGACCTTGCACACATCTTCTACATAGATGAAATCGCGCATCTGGCCGCCGTCGGGGAAGCCGTCGCACCCTTCGAACAGCTTGGGGTTTTCGCCCTTGTGCAGCTGGGTATTGAGGTGGAAGGCCACGCTGGACATGCCGCCCTTGTGCTGTTCGCGCGGGCCGTAGACGTTGAAATACTTGAGGCCTACCACCTGAGACTGGATCTCGGGCATCAGTCGGCGCACGTACTGGTCGAACAGCTGCTTGGAGTAGCCGTAGACGTTGAGCGGCTGCTCGTACTGCGGCTCTTCGATGAAGTTGTCGTTGCGTCCGCCGTAGGTGGCGGCAGAAGAGGCATAGATAAAGGGAAGGTCCCGTTCCAGGCAGTAGTGCAGCAGATCCTTGGAGTACTCGTAGTTGTTCTCCATCATGAACTTGCCGTCCCACTCTGTGGTGGCCGAGCAGGCGCCTTCGTGGAAGATCACCTCGATACCGCCCCATTCCTCGAACTCGTCGCCGGAGACGATACGGTGCTGAAACTCGCCCTTGTCCAGGTAATCGGCGATGGTCAGATCGACCAGGTTGATGAACTTGGTGCCATCGGTGAGGTCGTCGACGACCACTACGTCGGTGCGCCCCTGGTCATTCAGGGTTTTTACCAGATTACTGCCGATAAAGCCGGCGCCGCCAGTCACAATGATCATCGCTTTCTGCCTCTTGCTGGCCGGAACCTGTCCGGCTGAACGAAGTGAAATAAAGCCAAAGTTTACCATGCTTGTGCGGCAGAAAACTAACCCGGTGGCCTGTGTTACTATTCAGTGATGGTATTGAGCATCTGGTTAACAGGTTGATGAAAACCAAGGATCGCATTGTCGCCGCCGCCCTGCTGTTGTTTAACGAACAGGGGGAGTCGAATGTTACTACCAACCATATTGCCGCTCACCTGGGGATCAGTCCGGGTAATCTCTATTACCATTTTCGCAATAAGAACGACATTATTCGCCGTATTTTCCTGCAGTATAGCGACCACTTGCGTAAAAGTTTCACGCCCGTCACCGGGTCGGCCAATGCCAGCCCGGCGATGTGGTTTCATTATCTGGACGCCATTTTCTATGTGATGTGGGAGTTCCGTTTCTTCTACGCCAACCTCAACGATATCCTGCAGCGGGATCCCGAATTGCATCTGCAGTATCTGGCGGTTCAGCAGGAACTGACGGTGAATCTGCAGGCCCTGCTGCACGAGCTGAACAGGCAGAAGGTGCTGGCCATTCCCGATGAAGAAATCGAGCCCCTGACCGAGGTGCTGCGGATGCTGGTGTCCTTCTGGGTCAGTTACCAGTCGGCCCAGTCGCTGACCCCGCGCATCAGCCAGGCGGTGTTGTATCAGGGGGTGGCCCGGTTGTTGTTGTTGCTCAAGCCCTACTTTCATCCGGACAAAGGACTCGAACTGACAACTCTCATGGCACATTATCAAGCCTTGGCTGCATCCACCCAGTGATCTCTTTCACAAATAGGATAAAGTCTGGAATATGTTATGAGTGTTCGGCTTTTAAGTAGTAAAATGGTCTGAATTAAACCCAGATACCCAGATTGATAGCGGGAGTTCACTATGTCATCGGCATTTTATGCTTATTTATCCGAGCAGTTAGCACAAACCAAAGCAGAGGGGCTCTACAAGCAGGAGCGGGTGATCAC
>JBFGZI010000440.1:0-1785 GCA_041586855.1 Oceanisphaera sp.
GCCCCCGAGAAAGCCGATTTCGCCTTCCAGACCAGCAACGCCAAGATCTTCGCCGGCGGCGACGCCGTACGCGGCTCGGATCTGGTGGTGACCGCCATCGCCGAAGGCCGCAAGGCCGCCGAAGGCATCATGGACTACATCGGAGTCTAAGCTCGCTTCACTCCGTTGCAAAGGCCGCTCATCGAGCGGCCTTTTTATTTTTGCAGCAATACGAGCATGCCCCATCAGTCGGACAAAGGGCCCGCTCCGCCGACTCGCCGTGAATCCATCCTTGGAGGCTCAGCCGCGCCATCCATGGCGCGGATGGTCGGCGGAGCAGATCCCTTTGTCCTCCTTGATGCACCGGCGTTGCCTGTTAGCGCCGTCTACAGACAACTCGATGCTCGAGAAGAGGCAACAGAGATCGACTCCCACGACCGTGAAATGCCATGGACGGCATTTTCCGAGCCCTCAGGGATGAGTTCATGGCGTGTCGTGGGAGGCGTCTGTGTTGCCTCTGATCCCGGGGTTAAAAATGATCAGATGTTTATTCAAATTGGTATTACCCCTGACACCAAGTACCAAAGTCAGATTAATATTGAGAGGGGTTTCAAATCGATCCCCGATCGGCCTTTTGGGTTGATGATGATAAACTCCCTCATTATTTTCGTTGCGAGAGAACCCCTTATGACTATCGGTATTATTGGCGCCATGGAGCAGGAAGTCGCCGAGCTGCGCGCTCAACTGGAAAACGCCCAGACCATTACGGTCGCGGGCTGCGAATTCTACCAGGGCAGCCTGGCGGGCAAAGAGGTGGTCATTACCCGCTCCGGCATTGGCAAGGTCGCCGCCAGCATCGCCACTACCCTGCTGCTGGAACGCTTCTCCCCCAGCACTGTCATCAACACCGGCTCGGCCGGCGGCTTCGATCCGGCGCTGCATGTGGGTGATGTGGTGGTGTCCAGTGAAGTCCGCTTTCACGACGTGGATGTGACCGCCTTCGGCTACGAAATGGGCCAGATGGCGCAGCAACCGGCCGCCTTCGTTGCCGATGCCGGGCTGATAGCGCTGGCGCAAGAGTGCCTGGCCGAGCAGGATGACATCAACTCGGCCACCGGACTTATCTGTACCGGCGATCAGTTCATGCACCGGGAAGATCAATTGCAGAAAGCCATCACCCAGTTCCCGACCATGAAGGCCTGTGAAATGGAAGCCGGGGCCGTGGGCCAGGTCTGCCATCAGTTCCAGGTGCCGTTCGTGATAGTGCGCGCCCTGTCCGATATCGCCGGCAAGGAACAGGCCGAGTCCTTCGAGGCCTTCCTGGAAGTGGCGGCCCGCCATTCCTCCGCCATGGTGCTGGCCATGGTCGAGCGCATGCCAGGCTGAATAGATGTTAGCCCTCTCGCTGCTCGAGCAGCCCGTCACCCTGCTGAGCATCGCCATACTACTGAGCCTGTTGCTGCCGGCAACACGACTGCAGCAGGGGCTGACCCAGGGTCTGATGCAACTGGGCAGCCGCCTCAATGGCGAACGCTATAGTGCCCGCTATCTGCATGGCGCCGGCGGGGCACTGCTGCTCTGCCTGCTGTTGCCGCTGGCGGCCACCTACTGGGCACTGACGCTGCTGTCGCCCTGGCCGGCACTGTTGGAGCCGCTACTGCTGTGGTGTTGTCTGGATATGGGGCGGCTTGGCCGCGCCCTGCCCCTGTGTCTGCAGCAGAGTAGCAAGCAACAGCCGCTGGCCCGCCTGACGCTGGCGCCCCTGTGCCTGCGCCAGACAGATCCGCTCTCGCCGCTGGGACTGCA
>JBFGZI010000441.1:0-1783 GCA_041586855.1 Oceanisphaera sp.
GTGCGCTACGTGTCGGCCACCATGAAGGCCGTTGGCTGGACCAGCTCCGAGCTGGAAATGGAAGTGCTCAAGTTTGATCATGCGCTAACGGCGCTGGCGGCCCATACCGCCGACGAAGACGATGTCCGGCTGCGCTTCGAGCTGTTGTGGAGCCGAATTGATACCCTGCTGCAGGGGAAAGAAAATCGCCCTGTGCGTCAGCAGCCGGGGGTGACGCCCATGCTGGAAAATTTTGCCCGGCAGCTCGAGGACTGGGAAGATCGGGTTTATGCGCTGCGTGCAGATGACAGGGCCGGGATACTGGCACTGCGACAGGAGCTGGTACCTTTCCGGCTGCAGGCGCGGGAAATCAACGTCGACAACTTTTCCGGCGATAATATCTGGCGTCAGCTTGATGTTACCCAGAACCTTCGTTTGCACTCAAGCTTGTATCTGGGCGGCCTGCTGCTCAGCGGTGGCCTCATGCTGCTGCTGCTGGTGCGGGAAAATCGCCGTAATCGCCACATGGCCTATCACGACACGCTCACCGGCCTGCCCAACCGCATGTTTTTCTATCAGCTGATGAGTCAGGCCCTGAAGCATGCCCAACGGGATAAAGGAGGGCTGGCGGTGCACATGGTCGATATGAACAGCTTCAAGGCCATCAACGACAGCCTGGGTCACGAAGTGGGAGACAGCCTGCTGCGGGAGATTTCCGTCCGTTTGCGTGACACCATAGGCACACAGGGCCAGGTGGCCCGACTGGGCGGGGATGAATTCGTGGTCATCCAGCGGTTGGAGTCTTTGGAAGACGCCGGACTGATGGCGGAGCGGTTATCACAATCGCTGTCACGCGATGTCCCCTTGCCCGACGGTTGTTTGTCACCCCAGGCCTGTATTGGCACCAGTCTTTGCCCCGAGCACGGCACCAGCATTCCCGAATTGTTGAGTCATGCGGATACCGCCATGTATTACGCCAAACACAGCCGCAAGACCATGGTGCAGATGTTTGAGCCGGGCATGGATGAACAGCGGCTGCGCCGGCAGAAGCTGGCGGTGTCCTTGCAGGCGGCGATTGAACAGGATCAGCTGGCGCTGCATTACCAACCTATTTTTCGGTTGAACAGCGGCGTCATAGAGTCGGTGGAAGCCCTGTTGCGCTGGCATTCGGACGAACACGGCACTGTTAGTCCGCTCGAGATTATCGCGGTGGCCGAACAGCATGGACTGGCGCACCGGCTCAATGACTGGGTGCTGTCGCAGGCCTGCCGGCAGCTGCACCGTTGGCACCAGGCCGGTTTCGACTGGCTGAAGGTGAACGTCAATATCAGTCCCACTATCTTTATGGAAGGGGAACTGGCGCTTACCGTCAGCCAGGTATTGCACGACACCGGCCTCGATGCCTCGACCCTGGTACTGGAAATCACCGAAGACACCAGCCTGTGGGATACCGCCGGTTCTATTGATACGCTGCAGGAACTGCGTGAACTGGGCATAGAGATAGCACTGGATGATTTCGGTACCGGCTATTCCTCGTTCAGCCATCTGCGCCAGTTGCCGCTCAACAAGCTCAAGATAGACAAGTCCTTTGTGGCGGACCTGGCGACGGATCCCAAGGCGGTCAGCCTGGTCAAAACCATTATTTCCCTGGCCGAGAGTCTGGACATGGCGGTCACCGCCGAGGGTATAGAACTCCCCGAACAGCTGGCACAGCTGAAATCGCTGGGCTGTAAGCTGGGACAGGGTTATCTGCTGGCCAGACCCATGCCGGTCGAGGCCATGAGCGACATCCTGCTGCAAGGCA
>JBFGZI010000442.1:0-1780 GCA_041586855.1 Oceanisphaera sp.
GCGACGAACAGCACCGGTATCGACAGCAGCACGATCAGCCAGCGCGACAGGCCGAGCAGCTTGTGGGCGCTGATGTTCGGCAGCAGACGGCGCAGATCCACCACCATCATGCTGGAAAGGCCGCTGATGGTGGAGTCGGCGCTGCTCATGATCAGTGCCAGACCGAAGGGCAGCAGGCCGATGGCAAACCACAGCGGCATATTCGGCATCAGCACGCTGAACAGGGCGACCGAACCGTCACCGGGCAGCCCCAGTCCCACGAACACCAGCCCGAACATGCCCATGATGAAAATGATGGGAAAGCTGAGCACGCCGCTCAAAATAAAACCGTTGCGGATCACCTTGTTGTCTCTGGCGGCAAACACCCGCTGCCAGGTGCCCTGATAGAAGAGGCCGGTCAGCACCACGGCAATAAAAAAGGTCAGGCCGGATTTAAGCCCCGTGGTATCGAGCGGATTCAGCAAATGAGGCGCTTTTTCCTGCAGCCCGGCCAGGGCCGGAGCCAGACCACCTGCGGCCTGCCAGCCGAACAGGATCAGCAGCAACAGAAACGGCAGTATCGCCAGCATCTGCACCCGGTCGGTAAAGATGGTGACCCGCAGCCCGCCATAGAGGGTGTAGAGCAGGGTAGCGCCCATGACGATGGTGGCGGTCACCCACAGGGGCACCGGGGCCAGCAATGCCACCATCTGGGCGATGGCGGTGAGGCCGGCGGTGAGCGAGATAAACAGATAGAACACCATGATCACCAGTA
The DNA here is from genome assembly GCA_041586855.1 of Oceanisphaera sp. Lineage (GTDB taxonomy): Bacteria > Pseudomonadota > Gammaproteobacteria > Enterobacterales > Aeromonadaceae > Oceanimonas. Next base: position 755 of record JBFGZI010000442.1, read on the forward strand.
CAAAACCGTACATGACCCGGCCATAGCGGCCGAGCACGAATTCGGTGAGGGTGTGGCCTTTGGGCATCAGTTCGCGGATGCGGCTGCCCAGCGGGATCATGATAAGCCGGGGTGCCAGCACGCCCAGTGCATAGCCGGTAATGGCGCCCACACCGCCCCAGGTAGCGGCCTGTGCCGGGCCAAACAGGATCCAGGTGCCCATGGTGGTGGCCAGCAGGGTCAGCATGGTGGCGCTGCCACTCTGGCTGTTGCGGGCCACAATGAAGTCTTCCAGCTTGTCCTGCCGGCGGCGGGCATAGAGCAGGCCGGGAATGGCAAATACGGCGGCAAATAAACAGAGCCACAGAATCGCGGCGGTGGTGTCCAGCATGATGTTCTCCCTTTGTCCGTAACAGGTAAGTGCCTGTAACAGGCAAGCATGACGGTGATAGCCATTCATTGGCTATATGGCGCCGGACAAGGCGGGCAGATCGGGAGGGAGAGTGAGGCAAGTCATTTCCTTCCCTTCGCCGGCATTACCCGGATCAGGTTCGAAGGGTTACCGCGTTTTAGCGCAGATTCTCAGCCCGTAGGCTCCCCCAGGAATTGCGCCAGAGAGTAAGAAGAATGGTAACCATTGTCAATCATGAGACTCGAACGAGAATTACTCGGATCTGTGACATAACTCACCTCTAGCTCGGGCATAAAAAACGCGGCCTCGGCCGCGTTTGTACTTCATTTTATGTCGGTAGAGAGGTTTATTTAACCGCCCAGCCGATGGCCTCACCGGCACGGATCGGCACCAGTTTATCGCCACCCAGTGGCAGAGTGTCGTCGACGGTCCAGCTTTCCTTCACCAGGGTGATGGTATCGGCGTTGCGGGGCAGGCCGTAAAAATCCGGGCCGTAGTGACTGGTGAAGGCTTCCAGCTTGTCCAGGGCACCGGCTTCCTCGAAGGCTTCGGCATACAGTTCTACCGCGGCATGGGAGGTGTAGGCGCCGGCACAGCCGCAGGCGGCTTCCTTGCGGTGCTGAAAGTGGGGAGCC
>JBFGZI010000443.1:0-1759 GCA_041586855.1 Oceanisphaera sp.
CCTACAAGAATAATTTTCGAGCAGAGCTAAAAAGCCTACTCGTTTCAACCGATTAGCATAACAAACAAAAGGATTCACGATGAACACCATACCTCACCTGATCAACGGCGAACGCCACCACAGCACCAACACCCTGGATGTGTATAACCCGTCCACCGGTCAGGTGTGCAGTCAGCTTTCCATGGGCGACCAAAGCCTGGTGGCCGAGGCGGTGGCCGTTGCCAAAGCGGCGTTTCCGGCCTGGCGCGATACACCGCCGGCCAAGCGGGCACGGGTGATGTTCCGCTTCAAGCAGCTGCTGGAAGAGCGGGCCGATGATATCTGTGCCTTGATCAGCGAAGAACACGGCAAGACCCTGGAAGATGCCCGAGGCGAGCTGCAGCGGGGCATCGAAAACGTGGAATACGCCTGTGGTGTGCCCGAGCTGCTGAAAGGCGACTACACCCGCAACGTGGGCCCCAATATCGACGCCTGGTCCGATTTTCAGCCGCTGGGTGTGGTGGCCGGCATCACGCCATTCAACTTTCCGGCCATGGTGCCACTCTGGATGCTGCCCATGGCCATCGCCTGCGGTAACTGTTTTATTCTCAAGCCATCGGAAAAAGATCCCGGCTCCTCGTTGCTGATCGCCCAGCTGCTGGAAGAGGCCGGTCTGCCCAAAGGGGTGATCGGCGTGGTGCACGGCAACAAGACAGTGGTAGATGCACTGCTGACTAACAAAGACGTCAAGGCCATCAGCTTTGTTGGCTCCACTCCTGTGGCGGAATACATCTACGCTCAGGGTACCGCCAACGGCAAACGGGTACAGGCACTGGGGGGCGCCAAGAACCACGCCGTGCTGATGCCCGACGCTGATCTTGATAATGCCGTTGGTGCCCTGATGGGCGCCGCCTATGGCTCCTGCGGTGAGCGCTGCATGGCCATATCGGTGGCGGTGTGCGTGGGGGATGCGGTAGCTGATGCGCTGATCGCCAAGTTGGAGCCGCAGATCCGCGCCCTGAAAATCGGCCCAGGTACCCAGAGCGGCCAGGATATGGGCCCGGTTATCAGCAAAGAACATCTGGCCAAAATCGAAGGTTACATCAAGGCCGGGGTAGAGCAGGGCGCGGCGCTTACCGTGGACGGCCGCGGCCTGACAGTGCCCGGCCATGAAGGAGGCTACTTCCTTGGTGGCTGCCTGTTCGACCGGGTCACGCCCGAGATGAGCATCTACCAGGAAGAGATCTTCGGCCCCGTGTTGTGTGTAGTACGGGTCAACAGCCTGGAAGCCGCCATCGAGCTTATCAACGCCCACGAATACGGTAATGGAACCTGTATTTTCACCCGTGACGGCGAGACCGCTCGGTTGTTCGGCGATGAAATAGAAGTGGGCATGGTTGGCATCAATGTGCCGCTGCCTGTGCCCGTGTCTTACCACAGTTTCGGTGGCTGGAAACGTTCGCTGTTCGGTGACCTGGCCGCCTACGGCCCCGACTCGGTGCGTTTCTACACCCGCCGCAAGACCATTACCCAGAAATGGCCCGAGCGCGCCAGCCACCAGGCCTCGGACTTCGCCTTTCCGAGTATGTAGAAGGTATTGGTAAGGGAGGAGTGAGGCGTGAGGAAGAAAAACGGCGCCAATCTGTTCCACCTCTCTGGTCGAATGAATTCGACCCTACGATCAGCCTGATGCCGCAGGCCTTGAACGTAGGGTCCAATTTATTGGACCAACCCAGTCTATCGTCTGCTATATCCCGCCATGTCGGGCCTTTTCTTGGCG
>JBFGZI010000444.1:0-1750 GCA_041586855.1 Oceanisphaera sp.
GATATCGTCGAAGCTACGGGCAAAAATGGCGTTGAGCAGGCCCGCCAGTGAAAACAACACCGAGGTCAGAAACACGGTGAAGATCACGCTGAACAGATGGCTTATCTGCAGGTCGACAAAAAACAGCGACACCAGGCTGACTATCAAGCCCACCAGCAGGCCGCGCACCACGCCGCCGCCCACATAACCGGCGATGATCACATAGGTCGGCACCGGAGCCACCAGCAGCTCTTCCACGTTACGCTGAAACTTGCTGCTGAAAAACGACGAGGCCACGTTCGAGTAGGAGTTGGTGATCACCGACATCATGATCAGGCCCGGCACTATGAAGGCCATGTAGGAATAACCGCCCATCTCGCCGATACGGCTGCCGATCAGGTTGCCGAAAATCACGAAATACAGGGTCATGGTGATGGCCGGCGGCACCAGAGTCTGCACCCAGATCCGGGTAAAGCGCACGATTTCCCGGTGCAATATGCTGTTGAAAGCAACGTAATAGTGTTTTCCGCTCATGCCGTCGTTCTCCCCTGCTCCACCAGCGTGACAAATAATTCTTCCAGCCGGTTGGCCTTGTTACGCATACTCAGCACCCGAATCCCCTGCTCGTTGAGCTGGCCAAAGACGCCGTTCAGACCCTGATCCTTCTTCACTTCCACTTCAAGGGTGTGATCGTCCAGCAACTGCCAGTTGAAACCGGACAGAAAGGGTTCGCGGCAGTCGGCGGCCAGATCCAGAATAAAGGTTTCCACGTTGAGCTTGCCGAGCAATCCCTTCATGCTGGTGTTCTCGACCAGGCGCCCCTTGTCGATGATGCCGATATTCCGGCACAGCATCTCCGCTTCTTCCAGATAGTGGGTGGTCAGTATGATGGTAATACCCTGTTCGTTGATATCCTTGAGGAAGTCCCACATGGCCCGGCGGATTTCGATATCCACCCCGGCGGTCGGCTCATCCAGAATCAACAGCTTGGGCTCGTGCATCAGCGCCCGGGCTATCATCAGTCGTCGCTTCATGCCGCCGGACAGGGTGCGGGCGGGCACATCACGCTTGTCCCACAAATCCAGCTGCTTCAGGTAGCGTTCGGCGCGGAGCTTGGCCTCTTTACGCTCAACGCCGTACAGACCGGCCTGGTTGACTACTATCTGGCCGACTTTTTCAAACTGGTTGAAGTTGAACTCCTGAGGCACCAGACCAATCTGGGTCTTGGCCTGATTCAGGTGAGTATCTATATCGAAACCGAAGACGTTTACCTTGCCAGCCGTCTTGTTCACCAGGGAGGAAATAATACCTATGGTGGTGGATTTTCCCGCCCCGTTGGGGCCGAGCAGGGCATAGAAGTCGCCCTTGTTGACTGTTAGATCTATGCCCTTCAAGGCTTCTACGCCACCGGCGTAGGTCTTGCGCAGGCCATCAATCTCCAGTGCTTTGGTCATTATTGGCTCCATAGAATCAAAAAGACCCGGGGCAGGTAACGGGCAAAAGCCCGCCGCCCCATCCCCGGGCAGATTTAGCAAGTAATACTAGGGTCTGTTGACCTTTCGCGGTGAAATCTTGTTCGAGTTAAACGCGTTTTTATCGCGGCGAGAGGGCTGTAGCCTAGTCATTCTAAGCAAAGCCCTCTCAACAAAGAGAAAAACGCGTTTAGCCGAACCCGCAGGGCAGCGCTTGTGGGGTCTTGCTACTGCGTTATCGCTTATTTATGTAGAGTGACTACATGGCATAAGCGCTGCCTTGTATCAAGACCCCACAA
>JBFGZI010000445.1:0-1726 GCA_041586855.1 Oceanisphaera sp.
CCTGAATTGTGCTACCCGGGCGAGTCGCTGCCCCGACTGGTGATCCGCAGCCGGCTGGACGAGATATTGCACGGCTCCTGTCGCAAGCCCCATCACGCGGCGCCCGACGGTCTGGTAGCGGCCGATAGCTGGCTGCAGCAGTGCCATGCCCAGCCCCTGAGCCGTCCGGCGGTGCTGATGCTGAGTGGCGATCAGATTTATGCGGACGATGTGGCCGGGCCCATGCTCACCGCCATTCATCAGCTAATCGAAGAGCTGGGGCTGTACCCGGAAACCCTGGAGGGCGCCCTGGTCGCCGACAGCGGCGAGCTCTTCGCCAGCCCGCTCAACTACTATCGCCGCAGCGAGCTGTTGCCCAGCATCAAAGGCAATCAGACGTTGCAGCAGCGCTTCTTCGAAGGGGCACGCAAGCCCATCTTCACCACCAGCAGCGCCGACAACCACCTGATCACCCTGGCCGAGGTGCTGGCCATGTATCTGCTGGTCTGGTCACCGGAGCCCTGGCGCGGCTTGTCCGATACGCAGCCGGAACTGAGCCCCGAACGACAGCGGCAATATCAGACCGAGCGGCAACGGTTGGCCGACTTCGTGGAGGGGCTGCCGGCGGTGCGCCGGCTGCTGGCCCATCTGCCGACCCTGATGATCTTCGACGATCACGATGTGACCGACGACTGGAACCTGACCGCGGCCTGGGAAGAGAGCGCCTATGGCCATCCCTTTTCGCGCCGGATCATCGGCAATGCGCTGGTGGGTTATCTGATCTGTCAGGGTTGGGGCAACGATCCCGACGCCTTCAGGGATGAACCTATGGCCCTGCTCGATGCCTGGAGCGAACAGCAGACGGCAGCATCTCAGGATCGATTGATCGATCATCTGTTGAAATTTGAGCGCTGGCATTACAGCCTGCCGACCAGCCCCAAGCTGCTGGTGCTGGATACCCGTACTCGCCGCTGGCGGGCAGAGTCCAACTTCAGCCGGCCCTCGGGGCTGATGGACTGGGAGGCGCTGACCGAACTGCAGGGTGAGCTGCTGCATCACGAGGCGGTGGTGATCGTGTCGCCAACGCCGGTATTCGGGGTCAAGCTTATCGAGGTGATCCAGAAGATCTTCACCTGGTTTGGCAAGCCCCTGCTGGTGGATGCGGAAAACTGGATGGCCCACCAGGGCACCGCCAACGTGATCCTCAATATTTTCCGTCACGCCCGCACCCCGGCCAACTACGTGATCCTGTCCGGGGACGTACATTACTCCTTCATGTACGACATCAAGCTGCGGCATCGGGGCGGGGAGCCTCATATCTGGCAGATCACCAGCAGCGGCATCAAGAACGAGTTTCCGGCCCGGCTGCTGGACGTGCTGGACCGGCTCAACCGCTGGCTCTACTCCCCCCGCTCGCCACTGAACTGGTTTACCCGGCGACGGCGGTTGGAAATTACGCCCCATCCGCCGGTATCGGCGTCAAGGGGAGAGCGGCTGCTGAATTGCTCCGGCATCGGCTATGTGCGCTTCAACGATGCCGGCGAGCCGATATTGGTGCGGCAGATCACCAGTGAGGGCACGGTCGACTTTGTCGCCGAGCAGGCGGTAGATCCAAAGAAGGCCCTCAGCCGGAAAGAGCGCTGAGTATTTGGTGAGGTGCTTACTCTTCGGGTAATCCCAGCGGTTGACCGAAGCTGAATTCCACGTAGTTGCCGTTGGGATCCTTCACCCCGCAGTAATAGCCTAC
>JBFGZI010000446.1:0-1720 GCA_041586855.1 Oceanisphaera sp.
ATGTTCGCGCCTTGATATAGGTGCATTCGCAGTGTGAAACTAGGCAGACGAGTATACCTTCTGACCCGATGCGAATATAGGCTGAATTAGAGGTGGCACCATGCTGGCACGCTGTGGCTGGGTCAATGACGACCCCAGATACCAGGCTTATCACGACCGGGAGTGGGGCGTCCCCGAGTACGATGGTCGGGCCCTGTTCGAGAAGCTGTGTCTGGACGGCCAGCAGGCGGGATTGAGCTGGTTTACCATCCTCTGCAAGATACCGGCATACCGGGCGGCTTTTGCCGACTTCAACCCGGAGATCATCGCCACCTTCGCCGAGCAGGATGTGGAGCGGCTGATGCAGGACAAAGGCATAGTGCGCAACCGGCTCAAGATCCGGTCGGTGATCAATAATGCCCGGGCTTATCTGCGGATGCAGGAGCAGGGCATCGACTTTAGCCGCTGGCTATGGGACTTCGTCGGTGGCGAGCCGGTGATCAACCGCTGGCCGACCCTGAGCGAGGTGCCGACCAGTACGAGCGAGTCGGAAGCCATGGCCCGGGCGCTGAAACGGCGCGGCTTTTCTTTTGTCGGTGGCACCATCTGTTATGCCTTCATGCAGGCGACCGGCATGGTCAACGATCACCTGTTGAGCTGCCCCCGGCATCCGATCCACGACAACAGCTGACACCGCAAGTGAAACGAGGCTTGGTAGAACCCCGTGAGCGGGGCTATATTGTGGAATACTTGTACTTGCTACATATGGAACCTAATTATGAAAAAAATCTGCCTGGCCGTGGTTACCACTATCGCCCTCTCTGCCTGTACCACCAATCCTTACACCGGTGAGCGAGAAACCTCCAAAGCCGCCATCGGTGGTGGCCTGGGTGCCCTGGCCGGCGCCGTCATCGGTGGTGCCTCCGCCAGCTCCAGCGATCGCAAGAAGGGTATCCTGATCGGTGCCGCCAGTGGTGCTGCCCTGGGTGGTGGCGTGGGCTACTACATGGACGTACAGGAAGCCAAACTGCGGGATCGTATGCGTGGCACCGGCGTCAGCGTGACCCGTAATGGCGATAACATCATCCTGAACATGCCGAGCTCCATTACCTTTGCGGTAGACAGTGCCGATCTGTCGCCCAGCTTCTATAACACCCTGAGCGGTGTGGCCCTGGTGCTGAAAGAGTATGAGAAGACCTATGTCAACGTGGTCGGTCACACCGACAACACCGGCTCAGCCAGCCACAACCAGGCGCTGTCCGAGCGTCGTGCCGCTTCCGTGGGACAGTTCCTGATCAGCCAGGGCGCCGCCGCCAATCGCTTCAATATTCGTGGTGTCGGCTTCAACCAGCCGGTCGCCAGCAACAACACCGCAGACGGCCGTGCCCAGAACCGTCGGGTAGAGATCACCCTGAGCCCTATGTCCTAAGCCATTCGGTTTACAGTGACAGAAAAATGCCCGCTAATCAGCGGGCATTTTTTTTGGTGAGGGGTGAGGGGAAAAAACGAGGCAGTGCTTCTCCTTACCCCTCACTGTCTTCAATTTCCTTTCTGGATCAGAAACTGGTAGGGCAGCTGTTCTACCTGACTGGACAGCAGGGCGTGATCCATAAACTGGCAGAAGCTGGGAATATCCCGGGTGGTGGAGGGGTCGTCGGCGGTGATCAGCAGGGTTTCGCCGGCGGCCATGGTACGCACCTGTTTGCGGACCATCATCACCGGCTCGGGGCAGCGCAGGCCG
>JBFGZI010000447.1:0-1707 GCA_041586855.1 Oceanisphaera sp.
ATAACGCAAGGGCACGCCTCGCCGGGCATTGTGCTCGTCGGCCAATCGCGCCGCCCGCACCTGGGGCGGCTGGGATTTCACATACTGGGCCAGTGGCCGGCGCAAGCGCTTGCGATACACCAGATCCGCATCCCGCTCCCCGGCCAGGGTCTGAGCCAGTGTCTCACGAATAAAATCGCTCGGATCCTGGTCATCGAACACCAGTCGGTACAGCTCGGTTTGAAACTGCTGCGCCAGCGGCGTCCAGTCGGAGCGCACCGTTTCCAGCCCCTTGAACACCAGCTCATTGACGCCATTGCTGATACTCAGGCCCGCGTAACGCTTCTTGGATCCCTGCTCCTGGCCACGAATGGTCGGCATCAGAAAGCGGGCGAAATAGCGCTCGAATTGCAACTCGAGACAGCTTTCCAGCTGCAGTTCCGTCGCCAGCCGTTGCCGCCACTGCCCGGTCATCAGGGTGGCCAGGCGCTGCCCCTCAAGGCTTGCCGAGTCTTCATCGTGATGGCCGCTCAACAGCACAAATACAGAATCGGTGTCGCCGTAGATCACCTCGTGGCCCTCGGCCTCGATCCAGCGGGCGGTCTGCTGCATGATCTCGTGACCTCGCAGGGTAATGGACGACGCCAACCGGGTATCGTAGAAGCGGCAGCCGCCGGAGCCGAGCACACCGTAGAAGGAATTCATCAATATCTTGATCGCCTGGGAGCGAGGAGCGTCCCGCTCGCGCTTGGCCTGATCCCGCTCCTGCCACAATCGCTCTATGATAGCCGGCAGAAAATGTCGGTAGCGAGAAAATTGCGCCCCGCGAAAACCGGGGATGGCACCTTCTTCCTGCAACCCCAGCACCAGCCCCAGCGGATCTATCCTGAAGGTGCGGATAATGGCCGGATACAGGCTCTTGAAGTCCAGCACCAGCACATGGCGATAGAGCCCGGGACGCGAGTCCATCACGTAGCCGCCAGGGCTGGCCAGGCCGCCACCGGCGGGCAGATTGGGCGCCACAAAACCGGCTCTGTGCAGGTGCGGCAGATAAAGCTGGGTAAAGGCCGCAACCGAGCCGCCGACCCTGTCCAGCTCCAGCCCGGTCAGCTGACTGCGCAGCCGCAGAAAGTCGAGCAGCCGGGTCTGCGCGAAGATATCCCACACCAGCCGGCAGTCTTCCAGGTTGTAGGCAGCCAGCTTCGGCTTGTTATGGCGAAAATCCCGGGTGATGGCCGCCAGCCGGTGCTCCACATCTTCGGTCTGCTTGCCCCGCCCCAACAGTTGCCGGGACACCGATTCCAGACTGAAACTGTCGAATTGGTAGCAGGCGGTCTTGAGCGCCTCTATGCCGTCTATCGCCACCCGTCCGGGCAGGGTCAGAAACACCTGGCCGGTGTGGGCCGACTCCCGCAGAAAGGCCGTCTCACCGCCCCGCCCCAGCCTTAGTCGCAGGCCGTGCAGCGCCGCCCGCTGCAGCAACAGCCGAACATCGAAACCGACCAGGTTCCAGCCGATGATGATATCCGGATCATGGTCGTTCAGCTCCTGCTCCAGTGCCTGCAGCAGAGCCGGTTCGTCCACCACCCAGCGAATGTCGGTGTCTGCTGGCTCCGGCTTGCCTATCATCAGCACCCGCGCCAGCTCATCACTCTCATCACTATAGAGGCCGATGGAATAGAGCTCGCCCCGGGCCGAACATTCGATGTCGAGGGACAGCACCCGGAA
>JBFGZI010000448.1:0-1700 GCA_041586855.1 Oceanisphaera sp.
CAACAGAGATCGGCTCCCACGACCGTGAAATGCCAAGGCCGAAAAATGCTCCTGCCGTTCCGGCATTCCCGCCCTCCCTGGCGGTCAGATGGCATTTCCCGAGCCCCCATGGATGGGTTCATGGCGTGTCGTGGGAGGTGATTCTGTTTCCTCTCGTGTCCAGCTTTGAAATAGATCATATTTTTACTTTGATTGGTATTATTTCTTGTGCTTGCCGATGCCGTAATCCTTGAGCTTGTTGGCGATGGCGGTGTGGGAGATGTTGAGCCGCTTGGCCAGCTGCCGGGTAGAGGGGTACTCCGGATAGAGCCGTTCCAGAAGGATTCGCTCGAACCCTTTTACCGCGTCTTCCAGCGAGCCTTCACACAGGGTATCCAGCCCCTGCAGGCTGTTTTGTTCCGGCAGGGCCAATTCGGTCAGGTTCAGTTCGTCCCCTTCCAGCAGGCTGATGGCCCGGTACAGGCTGTGGCGCAGCTGGCGTACGTTGCCCGGCCAGGGATAATGCTGCAGATATTCGCTCAAGGCACGCGACAGCCGGGGGCGGGGCCGTTCCAGCTCGGCGGCGAAGCGGATGCAGAAGTGCTGGGCCAGCGGCACTATGTCTTTCTGCCGTTCGCGCAGGGGTGGTATGCGCAGGTTGAGTACGTTGAGCCGGTAGAACAGATCCTGACGAAACTGGCCGCCCTGCACCAGGGTGGCCAGGTCCTGCTGGGTGGTGCAAATGACCCGGATATCCACCTTTACTTCCTGCTCGTCGCCGAGGCGACGGAAGACGCCGTCCTGCAGCACGCGCAGCAGTTTCATCTGCATCAGTGCCGACATCTCGCCGATTTCATCCAGCAGCAGGGTGCCGCCGTTGGCCTGATCCAGCACCCCGCGCTTGCCCTGGGTGTTGTTACCGAAGGCGCCGGCGGCGTAGCCGAACAGCTCGTTTTCGGCGGCTTCGTCGGGAATGGCGGCGCAGTTGAGCAGTATGAAGGGGCCTTCACCGCGCAGGCTGGACTGATGACAGGCCCGGGCCAGCAGCTCCTTGCCGGTGCCGGTTTCGCCCTGGATTAGCAGGGGCGCGTCCAGGGTGGCGAGCCGGCGGGCTTCCCGGAGCAGTTTTTCCATGGCCGGGCTCTGGGCGATAAAGCCGTCGAAGTGGCCACTGTCGCGGCTGCGCATCACCTTGAAGTGCTGGCCGATGCGGTAGGCGGACTTGAACACCACCACGGCGCCGGCCAGGCTCTGGTCGCCGGCCTCTTCGGTGACCCAGATCGGCAGAAAGTCGGCCAGATAGGGTTCGCCGTCCAGGGTGACTTTTTCGCTCAGCGGTTGGGGCGAGGCCTGCTCCAGCCAGCGGCCGACATGAACGCCCTTCAGCAAGGGGCCCAGGGCTTGCTGCACCAGTTGTTGGGGGCTCTGGTCGAGCAGGGTGCAGGCGGCGTCGTTGGCCAGGGTTATCTGGCCTCTGGTGTCTACCGCCACCACCGCATCGGGCAGCGCCTTGAGCAGCGCCATGATGGCGTTATGCTCCTGCTCCGAGGGCATGCAGGCGATGGTTTTGACATCGAATACCCCGGGAATGCGACGAATGGCCGGCATCAGATGCTGCAGGGCGGCGAAGTCGAGGGTAGGGAAGTTGAGATAGATGATGCCGCTGATATCGATTTCGATACCGCGCAGGTCAATCTGGTGTTCTACCAGTATGTTCAGCA
>JBFGZI010000449.1:0-1697 GCA_041586855.1 Oceanisphaera sp.
GCCAGCACGCTGCCATCAAAACGATCCAGCGCCGTCAGTATGGCCCGGCCCATGGCCTCATCCAGCCGGCTGTGCTGATTACGGGGCTGATATTCCAGCGTCACCGGAAAACTGCGCCCGGCGCTCTGCACCAGGGCCGCCTCGGGCAGCAGGCTGTCGAGCGCCAGCCCCTCCAGAGTGGCGGACATCACCATGATCTTGAGGTCTTCACGCAACGCCTGGCATTCCAGGGCGAAGGCCAGCGCCAGATCCGCCTGCAGGCTGCGTTCGTGAAATTCGTCGAAGATCAGCAGCCCGACGCCGTCCAGCTCCGGATCGGCCTGCAGCATACGGGTCAGCACCCCCTCTGTGACCACTTCCAGCCGGGTGTCTTTGCCGACCCGGCTTTCACCGCGCATGCGATAGCCGATGCAGCCACCCGGCGTTTCGCCCAGCTGCGTCGCCAGGTACTGGGCTATGGTGCGCGCGGCCAGCCGCCGGGGCTCCAGCATGATGATGCGGCCCCGGATCTCGGCCTGCTCCAGCAGCCATAATGGCAGCCAGGTGGATTTACCGGCGCCGGGCGGCGCTTCGATGATGATCTGGGACGCCGTCAGCGCCTGCTGTAACCGGGGCAGAGCCTCGACGATGGGAAGCTGGTTCACGTGATTACCTGAGTGAGCGAAAACGGCTATATTGTGCCAAAAGCCCCGGAGAAGGACTACGATATTGCACATGGACACATCACGGTTGTTTCTGGCCTTTCCCGCCGACGAGCCGGCACCGGCCCTGAGTCGGTTGCAGGACAGTCTGGGACTGTCCGGACGACGGATACCGGCCAGCCAGTTTCACCTGACCCTGCGCTTTCTCGGGCCACTGACCCCGGTACAGTCCGGCTCCTTGCTGAAACAGCTGCCGCAGATACGGCTAGCCGCCTTCGAACTGAAACTGGATCGGCTCGGCTGCTTTCCTCGGGCCAGGGTAGTCTGGATAGGCCCCTCTCGGGTTCCCTCCGCCCTCTCAGCGCTATCCGATGAGCTGGCTGCACGTTGCGCCGCCCTTAAGCTCGGGCCGCCTCACAGAGCCTTTCGGCCGCATATTACCCTGTTCCGCCACGACAGCACCCAGGAGCTGCCGCCGATCGCCCCCATCTACTATCGCCCCTCGCGGCTGTGCCTCTACAGCTCCACCCTGAGCGAGCAGGGCCCCAACTATCATATTCTGCATTCCTGGCCGCTGACAGATGCTCAGGAGTGATCCCAATTACATTAAAAACCTAATCACCTGTACCCCAGAGGCAACACAGCCGTCTCCCTCGACACGCTATGAACCCAACCCCTGGGGGCTCGGAAATGCCATCTGACCGCCAGGGATGGCGGGAATGCCGGAACGGCAGGAGCATTTTCCGGCCATGGCATGTCACGGTCGTGGGAGCCGTTCTCTGTTACCTCTTCTCGAATACCGAGTTGCCCGAAGACGGCACCAACAGAAACTCCGCTGCATCAGGGAGGACAAAGGGATCTGCTCCGCCGACCATCACATGACAGGGACGTCATGTGTTGAGCGTCACAGGGAGGTGCTTGAGCGGGTCGGCGGAGCTGGCCCTTTGTCCGAGATGGGCATGACTGTCAAAAAATCGGATGTTTACTTCACCCCTTACTTTTTACCCCTCACACCCCGTTCCTCACATTCATTTCAAACGGCAGTGCCTGTACCAA
>JBFGZI010000450.1:0-1682 GCA_041586855.1 Oceanisphaera sp.
CCTTCGTCCTCCTTGATACTCCGGCGTTGCCTGTTGGCGCCGTCTGCGGGCAACTCGGTGTTCCAGAAGAGGCAACAGAGAACGGCTCCCACGACCGTGAAATGCCAAGGACGGCATTTCCGAGCCCCCATGGGGCAGCTTGCTGCCTGCATCAAGTTTGGTGATGGACCAAACATCCAGTGAATGTTTGCAGCCATCGCCAAGCGCAGATGACCTTAGCCCATGGCGTGTCGAGGGAGGCGGCTGTGTTGCCTCTGGTCTGGGGCCTCAATATGACCAGATCATTACCGGGATTGGTATTATTCATTACCGGGCACAGTGACCCGTTTCTGTTCCCGGCCCAGCTCGGTCACCTGGGGCTGGTCCAGCGGCCCTTCTATCCGGTAGCGAATACGGGTGAACACATCCACGACCGGGCCCAGCACCTTGGACAGCGCCAACACATAAAGCCCGGTCACCGGGGTAACCGCAAAGGCCGCCAGCACCGGCAGGTTGCCGGTCAGGTTCGGGGTAAACTCCAGCCGATAATCGAGTCGCTCCGCCGCCAGGTCCACCAGGCCGCTGCCGCGCAGGTTTCCGGCGGCACCACTCAGGGCCAAATCGTCGTTCTGCAAGACGCCGTTCTGCAGCTCGCCGCTGGCGCCGATATGGTCAAAATAGAAGCCCTGTTCGAACACGTCGCGAAAATCCAGCCGTAGTCGACGCAATACCGACTCCATGCTCAGTACCGACAAGAGACCGGCACCCCCGTCATTCACTTCGCGCAGCACTCCGGCGTCGGTATCGGCGCTCAGCCGGCCGTTCAGGCTGGACAGATCCGGCCGCCAGGGCACATCCAGCCAGCGCAGCTGCCCTTCCAGCCGGGCCGGGGTTTCGCTGAACGGTGATTCCTTGTCCAGTGCCTGCCACAACCGCTGCAAGGATGGCGTGCTGCTCTGCCACTCCAGCCGACTCAAATTACCGCTCTGATGTTGCAGCCACTGGCCGTGAGCCCTGGCCTGCAGCAGCGGGCCATCCAGGCTCAGATTTGTCAGCTGCACCCCATTCTGCTCGGGCTGGGGACGCAACTCGAAGGCCACCTTGCCCAGCGTCAGCTTCTGCCAGCGGCAATCGTCACAGCGAAATTGCACGGCCGGCAGCCGGCCGGGATGCAGCTCATCTTGCGCCGAGGCCGGTGTTACCTCTGATTTTACTCTTGTTACAGAGCCTGACGCATTCGAATCCGACGCCAGCCAGAGTCGCTTGAAGTGCGCCTGCAGCGGCTGGGCACCACCCCAGCTCAGGGTGCCCTCCGCCTGTTCGGCGGTCACACTCAAACGCTGTCGCTGTCCCTCCGCCGGCCCGACCGACAACCGGAGCTGGTTCATGGGGTGCTGCCAGAGCCGGGCCCGACTGGCCTGCACCGAGACCCGGTAGGGCGTCGGCCACGCAAGCCGGGCCGCGGCACCTGGCTGCGCGGAACGGTTCTGCGAGGCACTGTTCTGCGAGAAACGGTTCTGCGAAGCATCGGCCCGGGAACCATGCTGTTGCAACTCCTGTAGCAGCGCCAGCCAGTCATCCAGCGGCAAGTCCGGCACCCGTACCGCGATATCCAGCGGCGCCCTGGGCAGCTGTGGTTGCGCACCGGCGCCGGCCGAGAGCCACAGCCGCTGCACCTTGGCGCCGCTCGGCCCGAAACCCAG
>JBFGZI010000451.1:0-1667 GCA_041586855.1 Oceanisphaera sp.
CATTAACGCTGCGATCAACATTAAAGCCGCCGGGCTGGCGGTGTTAGCCCTTGGAGAGCACGTAAGAGGCATGGGGTTAATCTCCGTGTCCGGTTCTCGGTGAATTGGGAATCCCCTTCCTTCAGGGAGGGGAGCAGTCAATTCTGTGATCCCCTTCGCTCAAACCCCGCTATATCGCTTATCAATCGATGATATGTTAGCCATTGAAAGTCATAGCCTATTAAGCCTCGAGGAAAGATCGATTAATCTTTTTGTGAAAGAGGCAGTATAGTGCTTGTGGTGTTGTCTTCTTCTTGTGCTATCTCCTTATCTTGTCACGCTTTTTGGCAATAAATATCGAGATTTCGATGTTTGCAGCATTAAAAAATATCAATGCGTCGTTTTGGACTAGTCAGATAAGGCATCCCCAGGCTGGACTGCGTTATTCAGCCTGAAATAATTAATGGCAAGGCTGCCTGAAGTTGAAGGAACAGCTTGTCCCAAACCGGATACGCTTCGCTTATCCGATGCGATATCAACATTAATCAGGGATTTATTATGTTAATCGGGATTCCAAGGGAAACGCTTGGCGGCGAGACTCGGGTGGCAGCGACCCCCAAGTCGGTTGAGCAGTTACGTAAACTGGGTTTTGAGGTCTGTATCGAACAGGGCGCGGGCAGCAAGGCCAGCTTTGACGATGCAGCCTATGAAGCGGCTGGAGCGACCCTGGTCGCGGCCGAACAAGTCTGGCAAGCCGCCATGATCTACAAGGTGAATGCCCCTACCGCCGACGAAATAGAGCGGCTGCAGGCAGGCACTACCCTGGTCAGCTTCATCTGGCCGGCGCAAAACCCCGAGCTGGTAGAGCAGCTCAAGAACAAGGGCGTTACCGTGATGGCCATGGACATGGTGCCGCGTATTTCTCGCGCCCAGTCACTGGATGCCCTGTCTTCCATGGCCAACATTGCCGGTTATCGTGCCGTGGTGGAAGCCGCCCACGAATTCGGTCGCTTCTTTACCGGCCAGATCACCGCCGCCGGCAAGGTGCCGCCTGCCAAGGTGCTGGTCATTGGTGCCGGTGTGGCCGGTCTGGCCGCCATCGGTGCTGCCGGCTCGCTCGGTGCCATAGTGCGCGCCTTCGATACCCGCCCCGAGGTAAAGGAACAGATCAACTCCATGGGTGGCGAGTTCCTGGAACTCGACTACGAGGAGGATTCCGATTCCTCCGACGGCTACGCCAAAGAAATGAGTCAGGCGTTTATTGATGCGGAAATGGCGCTGTTCATGGCCCAGGCCAAGGAAGTCGACATTATCATCACCACGGCGCTGATCCCCGGCAAACCGGCTCCCAAGCTGATTACCGCCGAGATGGTGGCGAACATGCATCCAGGCTCGGTGATCGTGGATCTGGCGGCGCAAAATGGCGGCAACTGTGAGCTGACCAAACCGGGCGAGCTGTTTGTGTCCGATAACGGCGTCAAAATCATCGGTTATACCGACCTCAATGGTCGTCTGCCGACCCAGTCTTCTACCCTGTACGCCACCAACCTGGTCAACCTGGCCAAGCTGCTGTGCAAGGAAAAAGACGGCAACATCAAGGTCGACTTCGACGACGTGGTACTGCGCAACATGACGGTGGTCAAAGACGGTGAAGTGACCTTCCCGCCGCCCGCCATCAGCGTGTCTGC
>JBFGZI010000452.1:0-1661 GCA_041586855.1 Oceanisphaera sp.
CCTGCACCGGAATGCGGGCGGCCGGATCCATCATGGCGACCCTGGCCCTGATGCGGCTTTCCAGCTCGTCCACCAGTTTGGTGTTATCGAGCCGACCCACGCGCTCGCCGCCGTCGTACAGGGCGCTCTTGCGCTGGGCACCGGCCAGACCGATATCGGAAATCAGGGCTTCACCGGGTCCGTTGACCACGCAGCCGATAATGGACACGTCCATCGGCACCACTATGTCCTCGAGCCGGTTTTCCAGCTCGTTGACGGTGCTGATCACATCAAATTCCTGGCGGGAGCAGGACGGGCAGGCGATAAAGTTGATGCCCCGGGACCGGATGCGCAGAGACTTGAGAATATCGAAACCGACCTTGATCTCTTCCACAGGATCGGCGGCCAGCGAAATACGCAGGGTGTCACCGATCCCCTCGGCCAGCAGCATACCCAGACCGATGGCGGACTTGACCGCGCCACTGCGAAACCCCCCGGCTTCGGTGATCCCCAGGTGCAACGGCTGCTCTATCTGACGGGCCAGCTCCCGGTAGGCGCCGACGGCCAGAAACACATCCGACGCCTTGACGCTGACCTTGAACTGATCGAAGTTGAGCCGGTCCAGGATCTCCACATGACGCAGGGCTGATTCCACCAGCGCCGCCGGGGTTGGTTCGCCGTACTTTTCCTGCAGATCCTTTTCCAGCGAGCCGCCGTTGACCCCGATACGAATGGGAATGCCCTTGTCCCGGGCACAGTCCACCACGGCGCGAATTCGGTCTTCCCGGCCTATGTTGCCCGGGTTGATACGCAGACAGTCGGCGCCATATTCGGCCACCTGCAGGGCGATGCGATAGTCGAAGTGAATATCGGCCACCAGCGGCATTGTGGTGCCGGCACGGATCAGCTTGAAGGCCTCCGCCGCTTCCATGGTCGGCACCGATATCCGCACTATGTCTGCGCCGGCCTTTTCCACCGCCCGGATCTGGGCCAGGGTCGCTGCCACATCCGTGGTCAGGGTATTGGTCATGGTCTGTACGCTGATGGGGGCATCTCCCCCCACCAGCACTGAGCCAACTCGAATTTGTTTGGATAGGCGACGAACGATGGGGGTTTCATGTAGGGACATCATTTACTCTTGCTTTAATCAGGATTTCGGTACGGTCAGGCGGGCTACCCGGCCGGCGCTAAAGGAAGACAGATCCACCGCCTCGTTCATATACTCGACGCTGGCGGCATGGGGGGCGCCCAGGATCAGACGAAAAGGGGGTTCCCCTTTCAGACTAAGCGACTGCCTGGCCTTTTGCACCCCTTCGGCCAGTACTCGACCCCGGTTGTCGGTCACCTTGATCCAACAGTCGTCGGTGAAGTTCATGGCCAGCAGCCGGGGATCGGCCGCCGGCGTGGCGGGCTCGACAATGGCAACGGCGGCCGGTTCTGCCGCCGGCTCGGTAACTTCTTCTACCCTGTTGTCATCTGTTACGGCAACCGGCGCCTGGATGTCCGGGATCACCTCTGCCGTGGTATCTCCATCATTCACTAACGGGGCAGCCGGCAGCGTCAGCTGGGGCGAAACCAGCGGAGTCTCTTCTTCTGAGGCCGTGACATCCTGTTGCTCGGTTGCGGGCTTCTGTGTGTAGTTGACACCGCTGTCCTGCCACCACCAGTAAACCAGGGATCCC
>JBFGZI010000453.1:0-1658 GCA_041586855.1 Oceanisphaera sp.
CTTCCTGCTTGCGGATCAACACCGGAATCGACTTGGAGGTCGGTGTATCGCTGCCGTCGCCCACGCTGTGCAGCGGCACCAGGGGGTTGGTTTCCGGGTAATAGGCCGCCACATCGCCGGGCGGAATATCATAGGCCACTACCTTGAAGCCGCCGACCTTGCGCTCCACGTCGTCTTCCCAGATGGAGACCATTTCCACCCAGTCTCCTTCCTGCAATTCGCGCCGCTTGATCTCGTCCGGGTGCATGAAAATCACCATGCGCTGACCGTACACGCCCCGGTAACGATCATCCATGCCATAGATGGTGGTGTTGTACTGATCGTGGGAACGCAGGGTCTGAAGGGTAGAGAGCATGCCCTGCGCCCTGGCGGTAATGGCTTGTGGGATCAGGCTGGCGGGCAGGGTGTCGGCTCCAAAGTTGGCCTTGCCGCTGTCGGTCTGCCACTGATAACGGGCGGCGCTGTTGCCCAGATAGAAGCCGCCGGGCTGTTGCAGCCGTTCGTTGACGCCCTCGAAGCCGGGAATGGTCGCGGCAATGTGCTCGCGAATCAGGTCGTAATCTTGCGCCATTGCCAGCCAGTCGAGCGGTTTGGTGCCCAAGGTGGCCTGGGCCATGCCGGCGATAATGGCGGTTTCCGAGCGCTGGTGCGGGCTCTTGGATTTGCCCACGCCCTGAGAGGCATGCACCATGCTGAAGGAGTCTTCCACCGTGATGAACTGGGGGCCACTGGCCTGCATGTCTTCTTCGGTGCGGCCCAGGCAGGGCAGGATCAGCGCCTCTTTACCGGCCATGAGATGGCTGCGGTTGAGCTTGGTGCTGATCTGTACCGTCAGCTCGCAGTTGGCCAGGGCCCGGGCGGTAACGTAGGTATCGGGTGCGGCGGCGGCGATGTTGCCGCCCAGGGCGATAAACACCCTGGATTCGCCGTCCAGCATGGCCTGAATGGCGGCCACCGCATTGTGGCCCGCCTTGCGGGGCATGGGATGCTTGAAGTGCTGCTCCAGCCGGTCGAGAAAGGCGGCGGTGGGCTTTTCATTGATGCCGACGGTTCGGTTGCCCTGCACGTTGCTGTGGCCCCGCACCGGGCACAGACCGGCCCCCGGCTTGCCGAGCTGGCCGCGCAGCAACTGCAGGTTGACGAGCTCCCGAATGGTGGCGACCGAATGCTTGTGCTGGGTAATGCCCATGGCCCAGGTAACTATGACTTTTTTGGCGCCGGCATGAACCTCGGCCGCCTGGGTGATTTGCTCTTGGCTCAGGCCAGACTGCCCGGTTATCTGCTCCCAGGAGGTGGCGGTCACTTCTGCCATATAGGCGTCCAGCCCCGAGGTGTGCCGTGCGATAAAGTCCCGGTCGAGTAGGCCGGCCTCGCCCCGGGCCAGCGCCTCGGCGTCCCATTCCAGCAGGCATTTGACCATACCGCGTATCGCCGCCATGTCGCCGCCCAGTCGCGGGCAGAAATAGTGGCTGGAAATGCGCGAGTCTTTCGGCGTCAGCATCTCTATGGGGCTTTGGGGATCGGCAAAACGCTCCAGGCCCCGTTCCTTCAGGTTGTTGAAGCTGACGATGGCGGCGCCGCCCCGGGCGGCGTTACGCAGGCTGTGCAGCATGCGCGGGTGGTTGGTGCCCGGGTTCTGGCCGAACACGAAGATGGCA
>JBFGZI010000454.1:0-1656 GCA_041586855.1 Oceanisphaera sp.
CACACTTTAAAATCGGTTACTTTATAGCCAAAAATGCGTTTATACGTGAATATCTCATCATTTCGTTCTGGAAAGTGTCCGAAATTTTACATACGAACGTCAGATGGATAGATATTAGACAAAGTATGCTCCCGCCCTGGGCATCAGCCGGCGTGGTTATTTTGTATTCCCCAACACAAATACTTACTTCTTCGATACACCCTTCTCTACCAGCAGGTCGTAAATCGCCTTGGCGGCGGCCTGGGGATCATCGCGGATGATCTGGGCCCAATTTGTTCCTCTGTGGTAGCCGCACAAGCACAACGGAGACCATACCGGCCAAGCACAGCTGTGAAGCTTGATTTACCCTCTGCCCGAACATGAAGCTAAAGAGGCCGCCTTGGTAGCAAGGCGGCCTCTTTTTTATTCAGCACTCGTTGTTCAGGATTCGGGTTTAGAAGCTCAGTGTGGCGCCGTCTTCAGGGATCTTGATACGGTCCTCCATCCCCTTCTCCTGCACATAGCTTCTTAACTCGTCGCGGCTCTGACCCATGTGGTTGATGGCATCCATATGCACCGCGACGACGGTCGCTTCGGGTACTTGCTCGGCGAGTCTCACCACGTCCTCTTTGCCCATGATGATGGCGCCTTCATAGTCGTTGACCCGCGCATAGCCGGCGTTCGCCACCACCACCTCCGGGCGGTACTCGGCCAGCGCCTGGCCGACCTCGCTGCGCCAGATGGTATCGCCCACCAGATACAGGGTGTCGTGCTCTGGCGCCTGAAACACCACCCCCATGGCCTCACCAAGGGAGCCGGCCAGTTCGGGAACGGCAAACATTGCGTCGGTACCGTGCTGGCCACCGGTTCGGCTCAGCGTAACACCGCCGAACTCGGCGCTGTCGTCGAGAATACGCACATCCTTGAACCCCTGGGCACGGATCAGCGCGGCATCGGTCTCATGCTGGGCGAACAGTGGAATATCCTTGGGCAGCAACGCCTGAGCCGCATCGTCCCAGTGGTCGAGATGGGTGTGAGTGACGATGATGGCATCCACATCGCCGAACACCTCTGCCGCCGGCATCGGCAGCTCAACCAGCGGATTGCGCAGATGGCTGCGATAGGTGCCTTCAAACCCCGGATAGGTCCCCTTCTTCGCCAGCATGGGGTCGATCAAGAAGGTGGTATCGGCATAGCTAATCTTTACCGTGGCATTGCGAACAAGTTGTACCTGCACCTGCTCGGCTTGCGCCGCCGACGTCTCGGATTCATTGGCAAAGGCACCGTTGGCGACGAGCCCCATGGCCAGGGCGAGGGAGGCGGTTAACATTCTGATTTTCATTGTATTATTCCTGGTGCGGTTGTTTTGAAAGCAGCCTGTATTCTAGAGGTGGAGCCATGGCCGCAACAGTGGCCTTAATGACAATCATCGACAAATTCGGGCCAATCACCACAGCCGCTCTAGTCATGACCCCACGTCTTGCCAGTGTTCCGGCCGGTATACGACAGGCTGCACCATTGACCCGAGTGACGGCGTAAGATAATTTTGGGCCATTGATGTCCGACGAGGAAAACCATGTCTCCCACCCGTGTCGCCGTGCTCGCCTTCGAAGGTGTCAGCCTGTTTCAGCTCTCCATTCCCGCTCAGGCCTTTGGCGTGATCAACGGGCCTGCAGA
>JBFGZI010000455.1:0-1648 GCA_041586855.1 Oceanisphaera sp.
ATTGGCCCGGTGCCGGCGGTGCAGAAGCTGCTGGAACGCCATCAGTTGTCGATAGATGACATCGAGCTGTTCGAGTTCAACGAAGCCTTCGCCGCCCAGGCTCTGGCCTGCATGCGCGAGTTGGGGCTGGACGATAACGACCCACGGGTGAACCCCAACGGCGGCGCCATCGCCCTGGGTCATCCGCTGGGCATGTCCGGCGCTCGTTTGCTGCAGACTGCGGCTCACGAGTTGCACCGGCAGAACAAACGCCTGGCCCTGTGTACCATGTGTGTGGGCGTCGGCCAGGGCATCGCGACCCTGATTGAGCGAGTTTAAGAGCTAAGGCCCAAGGCTGTCTTTTAGTTATAAGTCGTTGAAGGCAGTCGCAATGCGAAGCAGCAGCGCGGTTGCGCTCCGCCGACACGCTTCAAGCCCATCCATGGGACGCTCGGCAAATGCCATCCCTGGCATTTGACGGTCGGCTACGGCAATCCCCGCTGCTGCTTCGTGATGCTGCGGTGCTCTTGTTAGATACTGGCTGTCAACTCGGAGTACAGCCAAGGAGGACCAGGGAAGCAGTGAGCTTGGGCCGACGAAAGTGCACGGTATGACAAACAACAAGAACTTGTGACTATTCGGAGGATGAATGTCGTTTCTGGAAATTGATGGCCGTACGGTCGGTTACCGTTTGCTGGGTAACCCGGAAAATCCGCTGGTGGTATTGGCCCATCCGCTGGGCATGAGCCAGGCGGTGTGGGACGACTTGCTGCCCATGTTGCTGCCTAATTACCGGGTGTTAAGTTGGGATCTGCCCGGTCACGGCAGCAGTGCAGCCTGGACAAACGGAGATATCAGCCCGGCCAGCCTGGCAGCTGAGGTGCTGGCGCTGGTCGAGCAGGCCGGTGCAGAGCGCTTTCATTTCGTTGGTACTTCCATCGGTGGCGTCATCGGTCAGCAACTACTAAGCGAGCATGCCGAACGGTTGCTATCGGCGACCCTGACCAACACAGGTGCTGTCATCGGCACAGCTCAGGCCTGGCAAACCCGTGCTGCGGCAGTGCGCGAACAGGGCCTGGCCGCCATGGCGGTCGATATAGTGCCGCGCTGGTTCGGGCCCACAGCCTGTGAGGCGCAACCGGCCCTGCTCAAGGGCTGGAATACCATAATGGGACGGGGTGATGCCCACAGTTATGCCTTGCTGTGTGAAATGCTGGGGCGTGCCGACTTCAGTGCGCACCTCAAAGGCCACGAGGTGCCGCTGTTGCTGATTGGTGGCA
This sequence comes from Oceanisphaera sp., assembly GCA_041586855.1. Classification (GTDB taxonomy): domain Bacteria; phylum Pseudomonadota; class Gammaproteobacteria; order Enterobacterales; family Aeromonadaceae; genus Oceanimonas. The sequence goes on from JBFGZI010000455.1 coordinate 1,260, forward strand.
GTGACGATGTAGCCACCCCGCCGGCATCACTTAATACCCTGGCCCAGTGCTGCGGTGTCGGCGAGCCGGTGATTCTGGAACACGTAGGCCATGTACCCTCGGTTGAAGCACCCGCCGTATTTGGTCGCTGGTTGCTGGCGCACATCGCTAATGGGAAAGATCCGCGGTAAACGTCGCCGGTGACGTGTGCCATTTTGATCTGACGCTGTATTAACGGTCTGTTTGTTCAGGCCGGCATGTCTCGTCTTCAGACTCGTCAGCGTTCTTTGTTATCAGCGACGCCGGCTGGCTTCTCGATCGAAGTTGTCCCAGTCGGGCTAGATATTTACTGACCGGCTGCGGCGACATGCCCAGCCGCTCTGCCGCTCGGGTGAAGCTACCTTAGGTCA
>JBFGZI010000456.1:0-1635 GCA_041586855.1 Oceanisphaera sp.
CGCCTTGAAGTGCTCTTCGGCCAGATAGCGCTCGTGTTCGGAAGACAGGTCGACACCCCATGCCACCGGGAACTCGAACTTCTTGCCACAGTTTTGCAGGATCTCTACCGCATCGGTGTAATCCACCTGGGCGAAGTCCTGCTCCACGAAGTTTTGCAGCCGGGTAATGGCGTCTTTGTCGACGCGCTGGGCGAAGAAATTCATGTCGTCCATGCGCTCGTCCAGCACCGCCTTGAACACATATTTCAGCATCTCTTCGGCCAGGGTAGCGATATCGTCCAGATCGGCAAAGGCGATCTCCGGCTCCACCATCCAGAACTCGGCCAGGTGGCGGCTGGTGTTGGAGTTTTCGGCGCGGAAGGTCGGGCCAAAGGTATAAATCTTGCTCATGGCACTGACGTAGGCTTCGGCGTTCAGTTGACCGGAAACGGTCAGGAAGGTTTCTTTACCGAAGAAATCTTCGCCGAAGTCGACATCACCCTTGTCGGTGCGGGGCAGATTCTGCAGATCCAGGGTGGACACCCGGAACATTTCGCCGGCGCCTTCGCAGTCGGAGGCGGTAATGAGGGGGGTGGCTACCCACATGTAACCGTTTTCATGAAAGAAGCGGTGCAGCGCCTGAGACAGGCAGTTGCGAACCCGGGCGACGGCGCCAATCATGTTGGTGCGCGGGCGCAGGTGGGCGTATTCGCGCAGGTATTCGATGGAGTGGCGCTTGGCGGCCATGGGGTAGCTGTCCGGATCTTCGACCCAGCCGACTACCTTGACGTCGGTCGCCTGCAGTTCAAAGTCCTGGCCCTGGCCCTGAGATGCGGCCACGGTGCCGGTGACTTCTACCGAGCAGCCGGTGGTCAGACGCACCACTTCATCCTGATAATTCGCCACGCTATTGGGTACCACGGCCTGCACCGGATTGAAGCAACTGCCGTCGTGTACTGCCAAAAACGAAATACCCGCCTTGGAGTCACGGCGAGTACGAATCCACCCTTTAACGGTCAGGGTGGTGCCAACAGGATATTTACCCGCCAGCACATCAGTAATGGATGCGTGGGTCATGTGAAATCGTTCTCCAGCTTTAAACCAAATCGGCGCAGGGCCGACAGACTATAGATAAGGAAGCTAATGTTACCTCTGTAGTCTCAGGACTCAAGCAAAAGATGAACCCGTAGGCAGCCGGGGCGCAACATGGGTGCAACAACTCAATTTTTGTCCATACTTAAACTCGTCACGGTCCCAGGGAGGGGTACTGATGTTGAGTTTTATGCTGCGTTTAATGCTGCTGTGTCTGGTGCTGATGCCGCCGTTGCAGGCCGCCGAACGGATATTATGGTGGCACAACGAAAACAATGAGCTGAATGAAGCCGGTCTGCAGCTGGCGGAGCTGTTATTGCCCGACCCGGCCGCCATGGCGGGGTTGTCTTTGGCCGAACGGGACGCCTGGCTCAGCCGGCAGTGGCGCCAGGTGCTGGCACAACGCGCCCGCTTTGCCCAGTACCCCCTTTCTCCCGATCACGCCGAGGCCGGCTTCGAGCAGGCCTTGCACAGTGGCGAGCTGAGCGCCTATCTGCACCGTCAGCAGCCAGACTACCCCGGTTATCATCAGCTCAAACAGCATTACCATGCCCTGAACGAAGC
>JBFGZI010000457.1:0-1630 GCA_041586855.1 Oceanisphaera sp.
GCAGCAGAGGGGCGGATGAAGGGTTCTACTCCAGCGACCATCACATGACAGGACCAACAAAGGCTCCTGCAATGTTGGCACTCCCGCCGTCCATGGCGGTCGGACGTCATGTGCTGAGCGTTACATGGACGTACTTGAAGCGTGTCGGTGGAGTAGACCTTTCGTTCGACCTTTACCGGGCAGCTAAACAGATTAGTTAGTTTTACAGATTGGTATAAATTCGACCTACCAAGTTACGGCCTGTGATGATATAGAAATAAAAAGCCCCGTTAACCGAGTCGGTTAACGGGGCTTTTTTATATCGCAATAGCGATTATCTTGCTACTGGGGCCGTACGCTGCCCTTGAGGCCGGTGAGTCGCTCCAGCGGCGCCAGCTGTTGTTCCAGCCGGGCTTTGCTGTCGGGGCCAACCCATACCCGGTTCAGCTGCCCCTGACGGGGTACCGCCGGGGTAGTCTGAGCCCGGTAACCCGCCGCACGCAGTTTATTAACCAGCGCATTGACGTTGTCCGCATTGCGAAACGCCCCCAGCTGAACCACATGATCCCCCTGCTGCGGCGCTATCTGTTTAATAACGGGCGCGGGCCGTACCACAGGGGCAGGCTGCACTATAGGTGCCGGTTTTATTATCGGTGCGGGTTTCACCACAGGGGCCGGCGTGGGAGCAGGTACAGGCTTCGGTTCGGGCCTCGGCTCAGGCTTGGAAACGGGCTGGGGAGCCACCGGTGGTGCTTCTTTGGCTTGTTCCAGCGTCCAGACCTCGGGCTTGGCCGCAGCTGACACCGGCTGACTGGCCGTAACCTGCTCGGCGGTCGCCAGCTGTTCAACAGCTGTCTGCTGTTCAGCGGCTGGCGGCGCCGTCACCACGGGACGAGCCGGTTCGAGTTCCGGGCGCAGCGGTATGGTGATCGCCTCATCGGGGGCCAGCTGTTGTTTGCCGTCCAGCAGATCGGGCAGAAAAATAACGCCCAGCGCCACCAGAATGACGGTACCCACTAATCGATGCTGAAATTGTGTCGCCAAAGCGCCCTCCCTCACTTGCTGCCAGTTATGCTGTTGGTTATGTTCTGCTCGCCAGCACCTCGGCGACGGTAAAGAAGGAGCCGAAGGCGATGATGATGTCCTGCTCACCCGCCTGTGCTTCTGCCGCCGCCAATGCCGCCGTGACCGAGCCGAAACAGGTGCCAGGTTGTCGCTCGGCCAGTTCGGCCGCACTGGCACCGCGAGGGCCGCCGAGACTGGCCAGATACCAGTCGTCGATCAAACCACGCAAGGGGGCCAGACTGGCGGCAATGTCCTTGTCTTTGAGCATGGCCACCACAGCACGACAGCGACCGCTGCCCTTGATGCCCGGCAGCCGACTGGCCAGATAAGCGGCCGACTCCGGATTATGGGCCACGTCCACCCACAGCCTGGGGGTCAGTTGCTGCAAGCGGCCACTCAGGCTGGCCTGTTGCAGCCCTGACTTTATCGCCTCGAGTTCGAGGGGAAAAGGCGACAACGCCAGGGTCGCCAGTGCCGTGGCCGCGTTCATCAACGGCAGGCTCGGCAACGGCAGGGCGTCCAGGCTCAGACCCAGGCCCTGAAAACACCACTCATCATCCAGCACCTGCCATTGATAGTCTCGCCC
>JBFGZI010000458.1:0-1628 GCA_041586855.1 Oceanisphaera sp.
ACAGAGGACTGTCCCGGGCCGTGACCCTGGTGACCGGCCACCTGCAAAAAGGCGGCGAATTCAAGGGCTGGGCCGCCCTCGCCCAGGCCGGCCAGACCCTGGTGTTCTATATGGGCCTGGAGCAGGCCGACGTGATCCAGCAGCAACTGCTGCGCGAAGGCTCTGTCGCCCAACTGCCGGTGGCGCTGATCGAATCGGGCACCACTCAGGATCAACAGCTGTGCATCACCGAGCTGGGCCAGTTGACCGACACCGCCGCCAAGCTGACTCCCTCGGGCCCGGTACTGATGGTGATCGGCGAAGTGGTCGGCCTGCGAGCCGAACTGACCGCCACCCTGAATAGCCTGGAAACTCAGGCTGTAGCCTAGCCCCCTGTTTTACCGGCCTGAAGACAGGCCTTTCCTCCTGATGCGTCTCCATACTCTGCCATTTGGCTGACTCCCATGTACTGCATGGGAGTTTTTTTGGCTGACAACAAGTGGTGCAACCCTGCTTCATCTTGGTGATATTTGGTGCCTCTGACAGCCGGTCGTCATTAACCTTGATAATAAAAATCCTTTAAAATCATAAATATAAACATTGGCACGCATCTTGATACTCCTTGTTTATCAGCCGACTGACACCGGTAGCGGATTTAATAACAGGGAGTTATCAAGATGACGTTATGGCAGAAAACCGCCCTGGTCGGGGCGCTTACCCTCGGCCTGGCAGCTCAGGCCTCGGCCGAAACCAGCATAGGGCCGGCAGAAAAAGACGAGCTGACCCTCGGCTTTATCAAGCTGACCGATATGGCCCCGCTGGCCATCGCCTACGAAAAGGGATTTTTCGAGGACGAAGGCCTGTATGTCACCCTCGAATCCCAGGCCAACTGGAAGGTGCTGCTGGACCGGGTGATCTCCGGCGAGCTGGACGGCGCTCATATGCTGGCCGGCCAGCCGATCGGGGCGGCATTCGGCATCGGCACCCGGGCCGAGCTGGTCACCGCCTTCAGCATGGACTTGAACGGCAATGCCATCACCGTCTCCAACGCGCTGTGGGACGCGATGAAGCCCAATATCAAGCGGGACCAGGCCGGCAAGCCACAGCACCCCATTTCCGCCGCCGCGCTCAAGCCGGCCCTGGCGCAATATCAGCAGGATGGCAAGCCGCTGCAGATGGGCATGGTATTCCCGGTGTCCAGCCATAACTACGAGCTGAGATACTGGCTCGCCGCCGGCGGCATCCACCCGGGCTTCTACGCCCCGCACAAGGGCGACAACAGCGGCCTGCTGCAGGCCGAGGTGCTGCTGTCGGTCACCCCGCCGCCGCAGATGCCGGCCACCCTGGAGGCAGGCACCATCGCCGGCTACAGCGTGGGCGAGCCCTGGAACCAGCAGGCCGTGCTCAAGCAAATCGGGGTGCCGGTGATCACCAACCACGATATCTGGCCCTACAACCCGGAAAAAGTCTTTGCAGTCAGCAAGGCCTGGAGCGACGCCCACCCCAACACCCATCTCCGTCTGGTCAAGGCGCTGCTGCGCGCCGCCCACTGGCTGGATGCGGAGCAGAACGGCAATCGTCAACAGGCAGTCGATATTCTGTCCCAGTCCTACTATGTGGGCGCCGACAAGCAGGTGATCGCCGCCAGC
>JBFGZI010000459.1:0-1619 GCA_041586855.1 Oceanisphaera sp.
CAGGCCCTGAGCGACGCCGGGCTGGCGACCATGCGTGAGCGGGTGGCCGAGATCAACACCCTCAAGGCGACGCTCGCCGAGCAGTTACGCCAGAACGCCCAGGTGCAGCACGTCTTCGCTCCCAACGGCAACTACCTGCTGGTGCGCTTCACGCCCGGCAGCCATGTCTTTGCCCGCATGAGCCAGGCCGGTATCATACTGCGGGACTTTGCCAGCAAACCCGGTCTTTCCGACTGTATTCGAATCACCATCGGCAACAGCGCCGAAATGGACGCGGTACTCCAGATACTGCAACAGGAGCAATAAGTGACTAAGGAACGTATCTTATTTATCGATCGCGACGGCACCATGGTAGAAGAGCCGGCGGTAGACAAACAGCTGGACCGGCTCGACAAGCTGGCCTTTCTGCCCGGCGTGATCCCGGCCCTGCTCACCTTGCAGGACGCCGGCTACAAACTGGTGATGGTCACCAACCAGGACGGCCTGGGCACCGACAGCTTTCCGCAGGCCGACTTTGATGCCCCCCACAACCTGATGATGCAGATCCTCGGCTCGCAGGGTGTGAAGTTTCAGGATGTGCTGATCTGCCCCCACTTTCAGCACGACGACTGCGCCTGCCGCAAGCCGCGTCTGGGCCTGGTGAAAGACTATCTGCAGGCCGGCCGCATCGACTTTACCGACTCCTGGGTGATCGGCGATCGCCAGACCGACATGGGACTGGCCGACAACATGGGTTTGCCGGGCCTGCACTATGGCCACAACGGCCTGGGCTGGCCCCAGATAGTGGCACGTCTGCTGAGCCGCGGCCGTACCGCCGAGGTGACCCGCACCACCAAGGAAACCGACATTCGCATCGCGCTTGACCTGGACACCCAGGGTGGCAACCAGATCCACACCGGGCTGCACTTTTTCGACCACATGCTGGATCAAATCGCCACCCACGGCGGTTTTCAGCTCAAGGTGGCCGTCGAGGGCGACCTGCACATAGACGATCACCACACGGTGGAAGACACGGCTCTGGCCCTGGGCGAGGCGCTGCGCAAGGCACTCGGCAACAAGCGCGGCATCGGCCGTTTCGGCTTCGTACTGCCGATGGACGAATGCGAAGCCGCCGTTACTCTGGATCTCTCGGGCCGTCCCTACATGAAGTTCGAAGGTGACTTCCGTCAGGACAAGGTCGGCGACATGTCGGTAGAAATGGTGCCTCACTTCTTCCGTAGCTTAAGCGACAGCCTGGCCGCCAATATTCACCTCAAGGTCACCGGCGACAACACCCACCACATGGTGGAAAGCGTGTTCAAGGGCTTCGGTCGCGCCCTGCGCCAGGGCATCAAGGTGGAAGGCAACGAGCTGCCCTCCAGCAAGGGGGTATTGTGAGCCATCCCGTGAAGGTCGTGATCATCGATACCGGCTGCGCCAACCTGTCGTCGGTGCGTTATGCCATAGAACGCCTGGGCTACGCGGTGACCGTCAGCAAGGATCCGGAGGTGGTGCTGGCCGCCGACAAGCTGCTGCTGCCCGGCGTGGGCACCGCCCGCGAGGCGATGAAAAACCTGAAAGAGCGCAACCTGATTGACCTCATCAACCGGCTGCAGCAGCCGGTGCTGGGCATTTGCCTC
>JBFGZI010000460.1:0-1611 GCA_041586855.1 Oceanisphaera sp.
AACCGAGCCGGCATTGCAGGCACTCTATCAGCAACTGAACCAGGACGGCTGTACCAACAGCTTCGCCTTCGATCAGGCCGCCTGCGCCTCGCCCCTGCCCCGCGCCTATCAGTGGGCCGACGGCAGCGCCTATGTCAATCATGTAGAGCTGGTGCGCAAGGCCCGGGGCGCCGAGATACCGGCCAGCTTCTGGACCGATCCGCTGATGTATCAGGGCATGTCCGATGGTTTTATCGGCCCGCGTGAGGACATTCGGCTGGCCGACGAAGCCTGGGGTATCGACTTCGAAGGCGAAATCGCGATAGTCACAGACGACGTGCCCATGGGCACCGGGCCCAAACAGGCCAGCTCCCATATCAAGCTGCTGATGCTGGTCAACGATGTGTCTCTGCGCAACCTGATCCCGGGCGAGCTGGGCAAGGGCTTCGGCTTCTTCCAGTCCAAGCCGGCCTCTTCCTTCTCGCCGGTGGCCATCACCCCGGACGAGCTGGGCCATGCCTGGCGAGACAGCAAGGTGCACCACCGCCTGCGGGTTCACCTGAACGACGAGCTGTTCGGCGAGCCGGATGCGGGCACCGACATGACCTTCAGCTTCGCTCAACTGCTGGCTCATGTCAGCTTCAACCGGGCGCTGTGTGCCGGCTCCATCATCGGCTCGGGCACCGTATCCAATGTGGATCGCAGCACCGGCTCCTGCTGCCTGGCCGAGCGGCGCATGCTGGAGATCCTGGAGCAGGGAGAAGCCAGCACGCCTTTCATGAAGTTCGGCGACCGGGTGCGTATCGAGATGCTGGACGCACAGGGCCAGTCCATCTTCGGCGCCATCGATCAACAGGTGATGAAATATGAAGCTCTATGATTATGTGCGCTCCTCCGCCGCCTATCGGGTGCGGATTGCGCTTAATCTGAAAGGGGTGGCCTATGAAAGCATCTCCATTTCGCTGCTGGAGGGCATCCAGCTGAGCGATGATTACCGGGCACTGAACCCCACCGGCCTGGTGCCCAGTCTGGCTATTGATGATCAAGGAAGCGGCGAGGGCATCCTCGGCCAGTCGCTGGCCATCATCGAATACCTGGACGAATGCTATCCCAAGCCGGCCCTGCTGCCTGGCACCCCGCTGGAACGGGCCCGCATCCGGGCGCTGGCACTACAGGTGGCCTGTGATATTCATCCGCTCAACAACCTGCGGGTGCTCAAATACCTGACCGGCGAGCTCGGACTCAGCGAAGAGCAGAAAACCACCTGGTATCACCACTGGTTGAAGCAGGGGCTGGCTCCGCTGGAGCAGCAGCTGAGCGCCAGTGACACGCCGTACTGCTGCGGCGACACGCCGACGCTGGCGGATATCTGCCTGATACCTCAGCTCTATAATGCCCATCGGTTCAAGCTGGACATGAGCCCCTACCCCAGGCTCATCGCCATCGAGCAGGCCTGCAACCGGCTCGAGGCGTTTCGGCTGGCTCACCCGGATCAGCAATAAAAACGGGGCCAGTCGGCCCCATTCAGCGTTAAATCTCCTCTCCCGCACAAACCGTCACGGGCTTGTTATGCTTTACCTATCTCGGCAGCGACAAGGACATGGTTATGCTCGAACAAAACACCCTGTTGTG
>JBFGZI010000461.1:0-1603 GCA_041586855.1 Oceanisphaera sp.
ATGCTGCGTGCCGCTATCAAGGCCGGCACTCCGCTGGGCCTGAAGGCGAAAGAAGTCATGGATCAGGGCCAGCTGGTGTCCGACGACCTGATCATCGGTCTGGTCAAGGAACGTATCAGCCAGGACGACTGCGCCAAGGGCTTTTTGCTCGACGGCTTCCCGCGTACCATTCCTCAGGCCGACGCCATGAAGGAAGCCGGTGTGGCGGTGGATTATGTACTGGAATTCGCGGTGCCGGATGAAGAAATCGTCAAGCGCATGAGTGGCCGTCGCGTGCATCCGGGCTCCGGCCGGGTTTATCACCTGATTTACAATCCGCCCAAGGTGGAAGGCAAGGATGACGTGACCGGTGAAGATCTGGTTATCCGCGTCGATGATGAAGAAGGCACGGTACGCAAGCGTCTGGGCATATACCACGAGCAGACGGCACCGCTGATCGACTACTACAAGCAGGTCGCTGTTGCCGGCGAGACTCGCCATTATAAGGTCGATGGCACCCAGTCTGTTGATACCATCAGCAAAGAGCTGGCCGACATTCTGTCCTGATCCCCTAGTGCTAGCCGGGTGCCTCCTGCGCCCGGTTTCTTTTGTTCCGCTTTTATTCCGCTTTTTCAGACATGGGTAACAAATTGGTGAAAACAGGCGTTTTACTGGTTAACCTGGGTACCCCGACCGCTCCTACCGCCAAGGCCGTAAAGACCTTTCTCGGCCAATTTCTGCACGACCACAGAGTGGTTGATGTTCCCAGAGTAATATGGTGCCCTGTGCTGCACGGCGTGATATTGCCGTTCCGCTCGCCCAAGGTGGCCAAACTCTATCAGTCCATCTGGTGGGAAGAGGGCTCGCCGCTGATGGTGGTCAGCCGGCGTCAGCAGACGGGCTTGAGTGCCGCCTTGAAAGAAGCCGGCATCGATATGCCGGTGGCGCTTGGCATGAGCTACGGTGAGCCGTCCATGGCCACGGCCTGGCAGGAGCTGAAAGATGCCGGCGTCGACCGGGTCGTTATTCTGCCGCTGTATCCGCAGTATTCGGTCAGCACCACGGCCTCGGTATTCGACAGCTGGGCCCGGCTGATGAAGCCGGAGCGGCGGTTGCCGGCGTTTCGTTTTATTCGCGATTACCACGATCATCGCGGCTATATTCAGGCGCTGGCGGAGTCGGTGCGTGACCACTGGGAAGAGCAGGGCCGAACCGATTTGCTGTTGCTGTCTTATCACGGCATTCCCAAGCGGTTCGAAGACGAAGGCGACCCCTATGGTCAGCAGTGCCATAGAACCTCCGAGCTGGTGGCGGCCGAGCTGGGGCTGGAGCGTCACCAATGGCGTACCACCTTTCAGTCTCGTTTCGGGCGCGAGCCCTGGCTGCAGCCCTACACGGACGAAACCATGAAGGCGCTGCCGGGCGAGGGCATCAAAAAGGTGAGCGTGATTTGCCCAGCCTTTTCGGCCGATTGCCTCGAAACTCTGGAAGAAATTGCCGAGCAGAATAAAGAGATCTTCATCAAAGCCGGTGGCGAGGCCTATCACTACATTCCCGCCCTCAACGACAATCCCGCCCATATCCGCATGATGATGGACCTGGTCTGCCGCGAGCTGGGGTAACC
>JBFGZI010000462.1:0-1601 GCA_041586855.1 Oceanisphaera sp.
CCCCTGAGCCATCTGCAAAACAGGCGACACCGGCAACACGGGAGCTGGCCAAAACCGGGGGGCTGAGCCCGCTGTCGGCGCTGATGCAAAAGCCGGCCGGGCGCTATACCCTGCAGCTGATGGCCGGGCGGGACCGGGAAGCGCTGGAGAAGCTGGCGTTTCGCCATACCCTGACGCCAGCCTGGGTTTATCCACGCAGCATCAATGGGCAACCCTGGTTTGTACTGGTATTTGGCGATTTCGACTCGCCTCAACAGGCGCGACGCGCCATCGTGGTGCTGTCAACCGAGCTGCAGGCGGCCAAACCCTGGCCCAAGCCCTTTGCTCAGGTGCAAAAAGAAGTCAAACCATAGTCATGAGGTTGGCTTGCGGTTACAATGCGCGCCCCTCACCGGTTAGGCTTTGATGACGACAATGACTAAAACTCGGGCATTCCTGAAATGGGCCGGCGGTAAATACGGCCTGGTAGACAGCATAAATCGCCGTCTGCCCGAAGGCCGAGTGTTGGTGGAACCCTTCGTCGGCGCGGGCTCGGTATTTCTGAATTCCGAATTTGAAGCCTATGTGCTGGCTGACATCAATGCGGATCTTATTCATCTTTATCAGTTGCTCAAGACTCGGCCGGATGCCTTTATTCGCGATGCCGCCGCCCTGTTTACCGCCGCCAACAACGACAAAACCGCTTACTATGACTTTCGCGTTGCCTTTAATCAGGAGCGGGATATCTACCGGCGCGCCTTGTTATTCCTGTATCTGAACCGACATGGTTATAACGGCCTCTGTCGTTATAACAAAAAGGGCGGTTTCAACGTGCCGTTCGGCGCCTATAAAAAGCCTTATTTCCCCGAGCGGGAACTGTGGTTCTTCGCCGAAAAAGCACAGAAAGCCAGCTTCGTCTGCCAGAGTTACACCGAGGTGTTTGCCGAGGCCCGCGCGGATCAGGTGTTTTACTGCGACCCGCCTTATGCGCCGCTGTCGTCCACCGCCAGCTTTACCACCTATGCCGCCAACGGTTTTACTCTGGACGATCAGGCTATTCTGGCGCGGCTGGCACGGGAAACCGCGGCTCGTGGCGTGCCGGTGCTGATCAGCAATCATGATATTCCGTTGACCCGTGAGCTGTATCGCGATGCGAGTCTGGATGTGGTGGCGGTCAAGCGCACCATCAGCCGGCATGCGCATAACCGCAAGAAAGTGGACGAGCTGCTGGCCCTGTTCAGCCCCGGTTCTTCTGGCGAGGAGTGAAGAGTAAGGGGTGAGGAGACCATCGCCTCACTCCTCACGCTTGACCCCTCACGTTTTAAGCACCAGCCGTACCACCAGCAGCAGGAGCACCACCAGCCCGACAATGGCAAGCGCTCCCAGGCCCAGATAGGGCCAGGGGCTACCGCTGAACTGCTGTTGCCGGTTCTTCTGTGACTGTACGCCAAACAGTGCCGCCGCCACCGCCTGTAGCCTGTGTTTCCAGCTCATGATGTCCTCGCTCGGCCCAACTTCAGCCAAGCATAGACGGCTAGCTAGAGAATCACCGGGCACTGGGGTAGAATTGGACGGTTTTTTGCGCTCAAGGGATCCCTAATGAAAGACTATCTGATTGCACC
>JBFGZI010000463.1:0-1583 GCA_041586855.1 Oceanisphaera sp.
GATTGTGTCACGACACCGCCATGGGGACAAGTAACAGCAGGGTCCAGTTAGACCTATTGACTAGATTGCCGCCACCCGGCCCAGTTGAATCGGCACCGTGCTGTGCCTGCAGCATCGGCACCGTCTGCCCCGGCAGCTGAAGCGCCGGCTACAAAAACACCTTCGATGTCTGGATTGGGCTGTAGGCGCCACTTTAGCCGGCGCGAACCCACAAACGTTTTATGCCGTCATCCTGACGAACGTCAGGATCTTGATTTTGTTTAGTTCTGCTACGCAAAACCGGCCAGCTAAAGCGGCCTCTACAAAAACACCTTCGATGTCTCGATGGGCCATGGCGCCGCTTTATTTCCTGCTTCTGGCTTTATTTGTTAATCTGTCGCCGCTTTAACCCCCTTAATCACCAAGGAACAGCGGATTGACGGTTGCACAACGCCAGGTGTTTTATATTCACGGGTTTGATCCCCGCGGGGCCGGTCATTATCACCGGCTTTACCGTACCCAGTCGGCGCAGCAAGCCTCGGTAAACGGGCTGAATATTACCGTCTCTCGTCGGCACCGGCGCTCGGCGCACAGCCATCACTGGCAGCTGAGTACCCCCCAGACTCAAACCGACTACTGCTACCTGGGCTGGGATGATCTGGTGCGGCAAAACTGGGCCCGGGGCTGGGTCGCCATCTTCGGGGATTTGCTCTGTTTTCTGTCGGCCTATGTCTTCTCTGGCCGGTTCATCGCCTTTGCCCGCGCTTCACACAAGCAGCTGATGGCCGGCCTGTATCCTGCGGTTTACCTGCTGCTCAGCCTGGTGCTGAGCGCCTGGACCGCCCTGATCCTGTGTGACCTGCTTCCCTGGCAAAAACTGCCTGTACCGGCACAAACGCCGCTGCAGGCGACGCTGATCCTGCTGATATTCGGCTTGCTGATGCAAGGCTGCAAACGGCTTGGCAACAGGCTGGCGGTGTTCTGGCTGCTGCGAATCTATGCATTTTCGGCCAAATGGGCCGACGAGAAAATCCCCCATTTAAACGAACGCACCGAACGCTTTGCCGACGACATCATCCAGGCCATACAAAACCCCGATAACGATGAAGTGGTGATCATCGCCCACAGCGTGGGCACCATGATGGTGGTACCCGCCCTCGCCCGGGCCCTGGCCGCCCTGCCCGATGACCGGGCCTTTGCCAACCAGAGAGTGGTGCTCATCACCCTGGGTCAGTGCATACCGCTGATCAGCTTTCAGCCGGCCGCCCATGACTTCAGGGCCCGGTTGCAGCAGCTGGGGCAAGAGCCGCGCCTGCTGTGGCTGGATTACACCGCCCCCACCGACGGCGCCTGCTTTCCACTGCTGGATCCGGTCACCTCCTGCGGCCTGACCCGCACACCCCAGGCCGGCCCGCGCCTGTTGTCGCCCCGCTTTTTTACCCTGTACCACCCGGCCCGCTACAAAAAACTGCGCCGTGCCTGGTATACCATGCATTTTCTGTACTTGATGGCCACCGACAAAGCCGGCCCTTACGACTTCTTCGCCTTTACCGCCGGCCCCCGGCCCATTGCACGCCAGATAGAGGAGCAGCCATGACCTGCCC
>JBFGZI010000464.1:0-1566 GCA_041586855.1 Oceanisphaera sp.
CTGCTGTACTGGCCCAAACAGGGCAAGCCGGGCTTTGGTCGACGCTGGCCGGAGCACCTGGGGCTGGTGCCGGCGTCCAGACAAGGGAATCCGGTTTGGCTACATGCGGTCAGCGTCGGGGAAATGGTTGCCGCCACCCCGCTGATCAAGGCCATCAAGGCGGAGCACCCGGAGTTGCCCATTCTGGTCACCACCACCACCCGCACCGGCGCCGATCAGGCAGAAAAGCTGGGCGAGCTGATAGAGCATCGCTATGCACCGCTGGACTTTCCCTGGGCAGTGGCACTGTTTTTACGACGGGTTCGTCCACGGGCTTTGCTGATTATGGAAACCGAGCTCTGGCCCAACTGGCTCACAGCCTGCGGTCGAAAACAGCTGCCGGTGATGGTGCTCAATGCCCGGTTATCGGCCCGTTCTGCCGATAAATACAAACGGTTTCATGGCATATTCCGGCTGTTATCGAAAAATATCAACCACATAGCCTGTCAGCATCAAGATGATGCCGATCGCTTCGCCGAACTCGGGCTCTCCCGTGAAAAACTGAGCGTGACGAGATCCATCAAGTTCGATATCGACTACGACGATGAAGTTCGCCGACAGGGGCAAGCGCTGCGCGAACAACTGGGTGCACAACGCCCGGTCTGGATTGCCGCCTCCACCCACGAAGGTGAGGACGAACAGTTGCTCGCCGCCCACCAGATGCTGCTGAAAAGCCAGCCGAATGCCTTGCTCATTCTGGTACCCCGCCACCCTCAACGCTTCGACCAGGTCGCGGAGCTGGCCACGCGGCTAGGCTTTACCCTGAGTCGTCGCACCCAGCCTGCGTCTGCTACTCCCACCCAGGTCTATCTGGGCGACACCATGGGCGAGCTCCCCGTCATGCTGGCGGCGGCCGACGTGGCTTTTGTCGGCGGCAGCCTGATCGAACGCGGCGGCCACAACCTGCTGGAACCAGCCGCCCTGGGCAAGCCGGTCCTCACAGGCCCTTCATTTTTCAACTTCAGCGACATCAGCCACCAGCTTATCGACGCCGGCGGTGCCCGGGTGGTCACTAACGATGACGAACTGGCACAACAGCTCGCTGCGTTGCTGGGCTCACCCGAGCAGGGCACACAGATGGGAACACAGGCGCTGAATGTTGTCAGAGCCAATCAGGGAGCATTGCTCCGCACGCTGTCCGCCATCAAGGCTCAACTGGCTTTGTAACCACTCAACAGGGCTTTCCAGTCTGCTTCTTTCCATTGGAAGCCGGGATGCAGACCCAACTCCTTGCGGAAAGAGCGCAGCAGTCGGTCCATATTTTCCCGGGTCCAGCTGCCGGGCTGGCGAAGGTGACACTTGTCGAAGTCAATCAGCCAGCTCTTGCCGCTGTCGTCGAGCAGAATATTGTGGCTGTTCAGATCCGCATGGTAGAGGCCGGCATCGTGAAACTGCCGAATAGTCTTGCCAATGCTCTGCCATTCCGCCTTGTCCAGCGCCCTTTCCTGCAGGATGGCGACCAGATCCGGGGCGTTTTCGATACGGCTAAGAATAATATCGGCACGATACACCAGATTGGATCGCACC
>JBFGZI010000465.1:0-1565 GCA_041586855.1 Oceanisphaera sp.
CCTTAACCGTAACGGCTGAAGGCCAGGCCGCTGTCGTCGATTTCCGGCTTGTTGCCGCTGATAAGATCGGCAATCAGCTTGCCGGAGCCCGCGCCCATGGTCCAGCCCAGGGTGCCGTGGCCGGTATTCAGCCACAGGTTCTTGTAACGGGTGCCGCCGATAATGGGGGTGCCGTCCGGGGTCATGGGGCGGAAGCCGGCCCAGAACTCGGCTTCGTCTACCTTGCCGCCTTCGGGGAACAGACTCTTCACCGACTCGGCGATGGTGGCCCGGCGGGCATTGGGCAGATCGGCATTGAAGTCGGCCAGTTCGGCGGTGCCGGCGGCGCGAATGCGATTGTCGAAACGGGTGATGGCCACCTTGTAGGTTTCGTCCATCACGGTGGACTGAGGCGCATCGGCATCGTTCTTGATGTCGATGGTCAGCGAATAGCCCTTGATCGGATAGACCGGCAGACGAATGCCCAGCGGATTGAGCAGGAAGGAAGAATAACTGCCCATGCATACCAGCACCTGATCGGCGATTTCCAGACCATTGTCGGTCTGCACGCCGCGGATGATGTCGCCTTCGCTGACCAGCGCCTTGATCTCGGTGTTGAATTTGAACACAACGCCGTTTTCCTGACACTTCTTCACCAGCGACTTGGTAAAGAGGTTGCAGTCACCGGTTTGATCGTCGGGAAAATGCAAACCACCCACCAGCTTGTTCTTCACCCGCGCCAGCGCCGGTTCACGGGCGATACATTCGTCCACGTTCAGCATGGCGTGAGGCACATTGAATTCCTGCAACACCTTGATGTCTTTGGCGGCATCGTCAATCTGCTTCTGGGTACGGAACACCTGCAGCAGGCCCTGCTTGCGACCTTCGAACGGCAGCTTCAGCTCCTCCTGCAGCGTGTTGATACACTGACGGCTGTATTCGGATACCCGCACCATGCGCGACTTGTTGACGCCGTAGGATTTTTCAGTGCAGTTGGCCAGCATCGACAGCATAAACTGCCACTGCGCCGGATTGAGACTGGGGCGCACCTTGAGCGGCGCGTGGGACTGGAACATCCACTTGACGGCTTTCAGGGGAATGCCGGGCGCGGCCCAGGGGGAGCTCATGCCGAAAGAAAGCTGGCCGGCGTTGGCGAAGCTGGTTTCTTCGGCTGCGTCGGGCTGCCGGTCGACCACTACTACTTCATGGCCCTGTTGCGACAGATACCAGGCGCTGGTCACACCGACAACACCACTACCTAATACTAATACTTTCATGACACTCCCCTACCCAGATGCTTGTATGCCAACAATATCATCTAAAAAAACAATAAAATCCAGAGTAAAGCGCAGGAGCGGATCCGACGGGAGTAACCGGATCACAGCCAGCAAACACGGGGGCTCTATCTTTATCTGAGCCCGCTTTTATCATTGGTGTATAAATTTAATAAATAACTAAAAACCAGAACAATTAACTATCAAACCACAAAGTGTGACGAAGATCTCAATTCGGTAAAATACCGATCTCAGGATTTCGCCGGGCCATCCGCCAGCCGGCCCGGGCCATCCGCCAGCCGGCCGAGAGAG
>JBFGZI010000466.1:0-1559 GCA_041586855.1 Oceanisphaera sp.
CCGCCGCCGGCGACCTGCTGTTTCTGACCAAGCCGCTCGGCATCGGCATTCTGTCCACCGCCCAGAAGAAAGGCGTCCTGCTGGACGAGCACGCCACCCTGGCCGCCGAGACCATGTGCCTGCTCAACAAACCGGGTCAGGACTTCGCGACCCTGGAAGGCGTAAGCGCCATGACCGACGTCACCGGCTTCGGCCTCATGGGCCACCTGGTAGAGGTGTGTGAAGGCGCCGATGTCAGCGCAACACTCAAGATGGCCGACATACCGCTGTTGCCCGCCCTCGACCATTACCTGCAGGCCGGCGCCGTGCCCGGCGGCACCCTGCGCAACCTGGACGCCTATGGCCACAAGCTGGCCCCGCTCACTCAGCGCCAGCAGCATATTCTGTGCGATCCCCAGACCAGCGGTGGCCTGCTGGTGGCGGTGCGTCCCGACGCAGTCGACGCCTTCCTGACCCTGGCCGCCAAACACGACCTTCACCTCTCCCCCATCGGCGAGCTGACCGTCGCCGGCGAACATCGCATCGAGGTGTCGGGTGAGTAAGACAAACCAGGTACCCGAGCTGACCGTCGATTACGATCGGCTGCTGGGTGACGACATCCCCCTGCTGGACCTGCGCGCGCCGGTGGAGTTTATCGAGGGCGCCTTTCCCCAGGCCTGCAACCTGCCGCTGATGAGCGATGAAGAGCGCGCCCGGGTCGGCACCTGCTACAAACAGCAGGGCCAGGCCGCGGCCATAGCGCTGGGCCATCAACTGGTGGCAGCTGAGCTTCGCGAACAACGGCTGCAGGGCTGGCTCAACTGGCTGGAGCAGAATCCGACCGGCGTTATCTACTGTTTTCGTGGTGGCCTGCGCAGCCAGACGGTACAGCAGTGGCTGCGGGACGCCGGCCGCCCCGTCACCCGGGTCGAGGGCGGTTACAAGGCGCTGCGTCGTCATCTGTTGCAGGAAATTGAAACCGGCTTCGAACAACCGGGCTTTGTATTATCGGGCCTGACCGGCAGCGGCAAGACCGACTGGCTGGCCCGCACCCCGCTGGCGCTGGATCTGGAAGGTTATGCCCATCATCGCGGCTCCAGTTTCGGCCACTGGGGCGAGCCCCAGCCTACGCCCATCGACTTCGAGAACCGGCTGGCCATCGCCCGCCTCAAGCAGCGTAAAGCCGGTATCGGCAGCTGGCTGGTGGAAGACGAAAGCGCCATGATTGGCCGCTGCCCGCTGCCGAAGAGCCTGTACCAGCGCATGCAACGCACGCCCATTCTGTTGCTGGAAGTGCCCTTCGAGCAGCGAGTGCGCCAGATCCAGCACGATTATGTGGATGTGATGCAGCGCCACTTCAACGACGACATGGCACGGCTGGAAGCCTACCTGCAAGACAGCCTCAAGCGCCTGTACAAACGTCTGGGTGACCGGGACTGGCGTCGGTTGTCGCAGCAGATGAGCGATGCCATCAATCAGCAGCAGCAGGGCTTTGGCAGCGACGGCCACCAGGAGTGGATCGCCGAGCTGCTCGGCCGTTATTACGATCCCATCTATCAAAGGCATCAGGTCGATAAAGA
>JBFGZI010000467.1:0-1555 GCA_041586855.1 Oceanisphaera sp.
ATGGCCCCGGGGCAGATAGGTGTATAAGGGCAGGGTGCCGCGGCTTTCCCTGGCGTGATGACCCACAGGTGCTGCCTGGGGCCGAGCACCTTCGCTCTCAAACAGCGCCATGGAGCGGGGCATGTGGCTGGCGGAGGTGACCAGCAGCGCCCGTCGCCCGGCAATAAGCGGTGCTATGGCGGCGGCTTCTTCCGCAGTGTCTTTGGGCTCGGGCAGCATCAGCCGCCGGTCTGGCGCTATGCCCAGCGCCTGGGCCACGGCCCCGTAGAGCTCGGCGCTGGAGCGGCCTTCGCCCCCGGCATAACCGCTTAAAATCAGCCGGGCTTCGGGATAGGCATGGGCCAGCCGCACCCCTTCGGTAATGCGCACCAGCCCGGCGTTACCCAATTGGCTCAGCAACGGCAGTGACAGATCCGCCACCTGAGCGGCGCCCAGCACTATGATGTCCTGCACCGGCTGCTCTGATGTTGAGCCGACCACATGGGGCGGATACTGTGACTCAAGCGGCGCTATCAGCCAGTTGGCCACCGGCCGGGTAGAGAGCAGCAGCAAGGCCGCCAGCGACAGCAACAACAGGGCGTTTCCACTGCGCCTGTGCTGCCTTAGCAGCATAATCAACCCGAAAAAGCCCAACATCAGCAGCAGAGGTAGCGGCAATAACAGGCTACCCAGCCATTTTTTGGCCAAAAACGCCATCTCCATGTACACACTCATTTGTTAACCGTATCGGTTGTGCCAGAATAGCGCCCCCGGACTCAGCAAGAAACACCCAGGTGAGAAGAAAGCCCAAGGTAATAAAGAGCAACACTAATTTCGATGGCAAGAGCGATGTCTTCGCCCGCAATATCTACGGCACCACCAAGGGTCGCATTCGGCTGGCGGTGTTGGGCCGGGATCTTGACGAGCTGCTGGCCGGCTTGCCGGACCGGCCCCTGCGCATTCTGGATGCGGGTGGCGGCTTCGGCCCCCTGTCGCAACCGCTGGCGGCCCGGGGCCACCAGGTGGTGCTGTGTGATTTGTCCGGCGAAATGCTGGCGCTGGCCCGGGAGCAGGTGGCGGAAAAAGGGTTGCTTGCGCAATTCGAGTTTATTCAGGCACCCATTCAGTCGTTGAGTGTGGAAGATCTGGGCCAGTTCGATCTGATCCTGTGCCATGCGGTGCTGGAATGGGTGGAAGAACAGGCCCGGTTGCTGGCCTGTTTGCAGGCACTGCTGGCGGACGGCGGCCACTTGTCGCTGATGTTTTACAATCGTGATGGCCTCTTGTATCACAGCCTGGTGATGGGACATTTTGATTACGTGCACGCCAATCTGGTCAAGAAACGACGCCAGAAACTGACGCCGGGCTGGCCCTGTAAACCGGAGGCAGTTTACCGGTGGCTGGACGAGCTGGACTTTGTTATAACCGGCCGCAGCGGGGTGCGGGTGATCCACGATTACATGGTGGAGAAGCGCATCAAGGTCGAGCAGGCCGACGAGGTGATCGCCATGGAGCTGGCCCACGCCCGGCAAGAGCCCTTCATGCACCTGGGACGCTACATTCACGTGCTGGCAAA
>JBFGZI010000468.1:0-1554 GCA_041586855.1 Oceanisphaera sp.
GCGAATTCATCGCCAAACAGGTCACGGCCCTGGGCGACTGGACGCGGCAACTGCAGGCAGGAGAACAGCGATGAGTACCCAGACACTGACGCCAGAAGAAACCTTTGACCAGCACTGTGTAAGCCCGGCCGGATGCAAGGCTATCGAGTTGTTGATTGAACCGCGCGATACCGACCTGGGGGGTTTTTCGGTACGGCGCCTGCTGCCGACCAGGCAACGGCGCATGGTCGGGCCCTGGATTTTCTTTGACCATATGGGGCCGGCGGAATTCGCCGCCGGTGAAGGTATCAATGTGCGGCCACACCCGCATATCAACCTGGCCACGGTCACCTACCTGTTCGAGGGGGAGATACTGCATCGCGATTCGCTCGGCAGCTACCAGCCTATTCGCCCTGGTGATGTCAACCTCATGGTCGCGGGCAAGGGCATTACCCATTCCGAACGGGAGCGTCCGGAGGTCACCGAAACGGCGCACCGCCTCAACGGCCTGCAACTGTGGCTGGCGCTGCCAGAGGCCTTTGAAGAGATCGAACCGGCGTTTTACCACTATCCTGACGCCGACATTCCCCGCGTCGACGTCGACGGCGTGCCAATCCGCGTGATCATGGGCAGCGCCTATGGGGCGACCTCGCCGGTCAAGGTGTTTGCGGACACCCTGTACGTCGAGGCGCACCTCAAGGCGGGGCTAAAGATCACACTGCCGGATGCCGACGAACGCGCGGTCTACGTGGCGGAAGGCGAGTTGAGCGCGAACGGAACTATGGTTTCCGAGCACAGCATGGCGGTGTTTTCAAAGGCACCGGGCATTGAGCTGACGGCCACCCGGGATGCGCGCATTGCCATTATCGGTGGGGAGCACCTGGGCAGTCGTTATATGGAGTGGAACTTCGTGTCCAGCCGCCGCGAGCGCATCGAGCAGGCCAAGGCCGACTGGAAAGCCCAGAGCTTCCCCAAGGTGACGGGTGACGAAGAAGAGTTCATCCCGCTGCCGGAATAAGCTGGCGATGACATGAGCGAACAGGCACAAGACACGGTAACGCCGGTATCCCCCTGGGCGCCGTTTGCACACAGCGCTTTTGCGTTGTTGTGGACCGCAACCCTGGTCTCGAACATTGGCACCTGGGTGCACAATGCGGGCGCGGGTTGGCTCATGACCACGCTCGACCCGTCGCCGGCCATTGTGGCCCTGGTTCAGGCGGCCACCGCCTTGCCGGTATTCCTTTTCGCGCTGTTTGCCGGCACGCTGGCCGACCGCGTCGACAAGCGACGCTTCCTCGTTATCGTGAATATGGTGATTTCGGTCGTGACCCTGAGCCTGGCCGTGCTGGTGGCACTTGGCTGGATGACGCCGCTCGGTCTGCTGGCATTCACCTTTCTGATCGGGACGGGAGCGGCATTCATGGCACCTGCCTGGGTAACCGTTCACCCGCATGGTATTGACAGAAAAAGTGAGACGATCATCTCTTGATCTACTTTTGGCTCTTGCCTGATCCTGTCAGCAGGGCATGCTTGACGTCATGACCAAACAGAAACCCACACCCGCTGTTCCAGCGC
>JBFGZI010000469.1:0-1529 GCA_041586855.1 Oceanisphaera sp.
CCCCGCCTGCCGGTGACAGTGTTGTCCGGTTTTCTTGGTGCCGGAAAAACCACGGTACTCAATCACATACTCAACAACCGCCAGGGGTTGCGCGTCGCCGTGATCGTCAACGACATGAGCGAGGTGAATATCGACGCCGCCACCATTGGGCAGCAGGTGGCCCTGCGCCGGGGCGAAGAAAAACTGGTGGAAATGAGCAATGGCTGCATCTGCTGCACCCTGCGCGAAGATCTGCTGATAGAAGTACGCCGCCTGGCCGACGCCGGCCGTTTCGATTACCTGCTGATTGAGTCCACCGGTATCTCGGAACCGCTCCCGGTGGCCGAGACCTTTACCTTTGCCGATGAAAGTGGCATCAGCCTGAGCGATGTGGCGCGGCTGGATACCATGGTGACAGTGGTGGATGCGGTGAACTTTCTGGCCGACTTCAATGCCGCCCGGGAACTGAAGGACACCGGCGAGAACCTGGACGAAGAGGACGAACGCAGCGTGACCGACCTGCTGATAGAGCAGGTGGAGTTCTGCGATGTGCTGTTGATCAGCAAAACCGATCTGGTCGGCGCCGCACAACTGGCAGAGCTGAGCGCCATTCTGGCACGACTGAATCCAGAGGCCGACATCATCCCTATCCGCCAGGGTCGGGTAGACCTGGAGCGGCTGCTGGGTACCGGTCGCTTCTGCTTTGAACGTGCGGCCCGCGCTCCGGGCTGGATGCAGACACTACGCGGGGAATCAGTACCCGAAAGCGAGGAATACGGCATCGGCAGTTTTGTCTATCGTGCCCGCACGCCCTTTCATCCCCAACGCTTCCACGACTGGCTGCAGCAACCTGAGCAAGCCGGCAAGTTGCTGCGCTCAAAGGGCTTTTTCTGGCTGGCCAGCCGACCGGATTTTGCCGGCCAGTGGAATCAGGCCGGTGGCATCGCCTATCACGGCGGGGCTGGCCTGTTCTGGAAAGCCGTTCCCGCCGAAGACTGGCCGGACGACGAAGAAAGCCGCGCCCATATTTCAGCCTGCTGGCAGGAGCCCTACGGCGACATGCGTCAGGAGCTGGTGTTTATCGGTCAGAGCCTGAACGCAGTGGAATTACGCCGCCAGCTGGACGCCTGCCTGCTCACCGAGCTGGAAATTAACCTGGGACAGCAGGAATGGCAGCAGTTGCCCGATCCCTTCCCCGCCTGGGAATAAAGCGGGAGTCTCCCACAAATTTATTCATGACGAATCCATATGGGTCATAGACTCGCCATCACTCTTTGGCTAATATTCGAACGACTCCATACGACAAAATCAGTCATATAATGGAATTCGCGTACAACTTAAATAAGGGATCAATCCTGATTCTGAATTTCTGTTTTATAAAAATCGCTGATTATCTGACATAAAATGGAGTTTTATTTCAGTTTCCAAGCTGCCTACCATATAAAATCACTTTTTCGGGATGAAAAAATGAAAACAAAATCTTTGTTAACGCTCGCTCTGGTTACATCACTGACCACAGGATGTGCATCACAGTTAAACTCCATGCAAAA
>JBFGZI010000470.1:0-1528 GCA_041586855.1 Oceanisphaera sp.
AAATGCAGTCGCTGGCCGGGATAGCGTGCGGCCAGCTCGGTAAAGCGGGTGACCAGTCGCTCCTGCAGCAGGTTGAACTGATCCGCGTCCCGGCGCAGCCGGCCGGCATCGACGTTGTCTTCCAGCCACAGCCATTGCCAGAAGGCGGTCTCGAACAGGCTGGTGGGGGTGTCGGCGTTGTTTTCATATAGCTTGGCCGGGCCCCGGCCGTTATAGGCCAGATCCAGCCGGGAATAGAGGTTGGGGTCGCGCCGTTGCCAGGAATCGGCGATACCCTGCCAGCGGGCCTCGGGAATGCAGAAACGTCGCAGCCACCGTTCGTCGCGCACCACCATGTCCACCACCTCCAGGCACATCTGGTGCAGTTCGGCGGTGGGGTCTTCTATGTCCCGCTCTATCTGCGCCAGGGTGAACTGGTAGTAGGCGGTTTCGTCCCAGTAGGGCTCGCCATACATGGTATGAAAGCCGAACCCCAGTTGCTCGGCCTGAGTGCGCCAGTGGGGCCGTTCCTGGTGGCTGACTCGCAGCATCAGCCGCCCCAGCCCCGGGAGCCGGAGCGACTGCTGCTTTTGCTGCTCTTCCAGCTGCTCTTGGCCTGGGCGGTCGAGCCGAAGCCGCCGCGCGAAATGGTGCGCGTGACCTTGGGTTTGGGCGCCAGCGCCTCTTTGCCGACCGACATGCGTTTGCCGTAGCTGGCCTTGCCCAGCCGATGGCCGTTGGCGGTGCTCCACTGGCCGTAGTAGGGCGAGTAGGGGTTGCGGGAGCTATACACGGGAGTGTGAGAATAGCGGTTGCCGTCCAGCATGCGGCCGAACATGAAACCGGCCATGGCCGGCATGAACCAGCTGTTGCCCTGATATTGATAGGGTGTGCAGCTGCCGCCGCCGAAGTCGGCTTCGCAGTCGCTGCGCCGGTCGTATTTGGGCGCCGTGTCGGCCGACTCGGCCAGCGCCTGCTGATAGGCGGCCTGGCATTGTTCTGCCAGTTCGGGATTGCTGTTGCTGCAGTCATCCGCTGACTGATAAACCTGCACCTCGGCGTCGCTTTGGCCGCAGGCGCTGAGCAGTACGGAACCGGCAATGGCGCCGCCCACCGGTTTGCCGATGCGATCCGCCATGCGGCTCAGCAGCTGACGTTTTGAACGTTTCATAGAGCCCCCTCAGTAGGTGATGCAGGCGGCATTGAGCAGCCCCACGGCGACTGACAGGCCACCGACCACGGCACCGGCCGAGACCTGACCGGCATTGATGCGCTCGGCCACTCTGGGCAGAAAGGCGATCCGTACTATGGCAAAAGCCAGCAGCTGGGCCACCAGAGCCACCAGACCCCACACCGCAAAGTCGAGCAGCGACACCGAGTTGGCGGCGGCGCTGGCCACTGCCAGCGAGAAGCCGACAAAGGCACCCACCAGGGCGATGGCCGCCGCCAGGTTCTGATTTTCCTTGATCAGCTTCCATTCGTCCCAGGGAGTGATCAGCACATAGAGCCACTTGAACAGCAGCAGCATGACGATGGACAGGGAGAAATA
>JBFGZI010000471.1:0-1528 GCA_041586855.1 Oceanisphaera sp.
AAAGGCAGGGACTAGGGACTGGGGATTCGGGACTGGAGGGTGAAATATGAAGACGCACAAGCGACTGGATGTCTGGCGTGAAGCCATGCTGCTGGTGAAACTGACCTATGAGGTATCGGCGTCATTTCCCCGGGCCGAATTGTTCGGCCTCACGTCCCAGATGCGCAGGGCGGCCATCTCGGTGCCGTCGAATATTGCCGAAGGCGTGGCCAGAGCGAGCACGCGTGAATATGCTCACTTCCTGAGTATTGCCAGAGGCTCGTTGAATGAGCTCGACACTCAGATGGAGATTGCTTGTATGCTTGGCCTGCTGTCGGAAACTCACGATGTTTTTCGGCAGCTAGACCACACTTTTCGCTTGCTCAACGGGTTGCAGCGCAGCATCAAACGGAAACTCGAAACCTGACGGTTACCAGTCCCTAATCCCCAATCCCTGATCCCGCTTTTATGACTGTCAGTACCGGTACGGCACGCCCTCCGGCGTGGTCTTGAAGCGACGATGCAGCCACATGTACTGCTCCGGGGCCAGGCGGATGGCGGCTTCGATCACCTGGTTGCTGGCGATGGCGTCCGCAACATCGTTACCGACAGGGAAGTCGGCCATGGGCGCCTGGATCAGCAGCCGGTAGCCGTCTTTTTCGCGCAGGGTGAAACAGGGCAGGGTGACGGTTTTCTTGACTCGGGCCAGGGTGGCGGTACCCGTGATGGTGGCAGCCTCTTCGACCGCGAAGAAGGGCACGAACACGCTGGCATGGCTGCCGTAGTCGTGATCCGGCGCATACCAGAGGGCATCGCCCTGGCGCAGGGCCTTGAGCATGCCCTTGATGTTCAGCCGGTCCACCAGATACTTGTTCGAACGGCAGCGTCCCTGCACCTGGGCGTATTCCAGTACCGGGTTGGTGTTGGGGCGATAGACTCCGACACCGGGCCGGTAGAGGCCGAACTGGCGGGCGTTCAGCTCCAGCGTCAGAAAGTGGGCCGACAGCAGCAGCATGCCCTGACCCCTGGCTACGGCGGCGTCCACGTGCTCTGTGCCTTCCATGCGGGTGATGGCACGCATGCGCCAGTGCGGCCAGAACCAGGCCATGCCAGTCTCGAAAATGGCGCAGCCCACGCTCTCGAAGTTGGCCTTGAGTGTGCGTTCCCGCGTGGGCTCGTCGAGCTCAGGCAGTGCCAGCTCCAGGTTGCGGCGGGCGACCCTGACCCGGGATGCCAGCAGCTTCATCGACAGCCGGCCCAAGCCGCGACCCAGTGCCATCTGAGCGCGCCATGGCAGCAGGGTGACCAGGAGCCACAGCAGACCGAGGCCCAGCCAGTTAAACAGGTAGCGCGGGTGCAGCAGCGCGGCGGTAAAGGGAGGAAGTCGAGAGTCGTGCATCGCAGTCGCCATTATCAACAAGTGACGGAATTCTAATTAACTCGGCCGCGAATGGCCACCAAAGGCCGGTCGACGGGTGCGATTATGGGTGGCTGTGATAATATTTCCCCTTTCCCATGTTCAAAAGAGTCGGAACCATGAAGATCAAGT
>JBFGZI010000472.1:0-1514 GCA_041586855.1 Oceanisphaera sp.
ACCCGGGTGCCGCTGTTGCGCTGGCCACAGGTGCCGGTCACGGTAAGTTCACTCACCTTGTTGCCGTTCTCGAAGGCCATCTCGAACACCTGGCCACCGCGACGCACTGTGACGTCCACCCGGGTACTCAGGCCGTTGACCACCGAGATACCTACCCCGTGCAGACCACCGGAAAACTGGTAGTTCTTGTTGGAAAATTTGCCGCCGGCGTGCAGCTTGCAGAAAATCAGCTCGACCCCGGAGATACCTTCTTCCGGGTGAATGTCCACCGGCATGCCGCGGCCGTCGTCGATCACTTCCAGCGACTGGTCGGCATGCAGTATCACCTCGACCTTGCTGGCGTGGCCGGCCAGGGCCTCGTCCACGCTGTTATCGATGACTTCCTGACCCAGATGGTTGGGTCGGCTGGTGTCCGTATACATGCCGGGGCGACGCCGCACCGGCTCCAGACCATTGAGGACTTCGATGGCGTTGGCAGTATATTGACTCGATGTCATATTGACCTTCGGTAATCAGGATTCGTTGGCCGCATCTTACTACCTGCAGCCTCAGGCGCAAAGCGGCCCAAAATCCAGTGGCCGATACTGAGTCCACAAATCGGACAAAGGGCCCGCTCCTCCGACCCGCTTCGAGCCCATCCCTGGGACGCTCAACACATAACGTCCCTGTTATGTGATGGTCGACGGAGCAGATCCCTTTGTCCTCCTGATGCTGCAGAGTCGTCTGTTGGCGCCGCCTTCGGGCAACTCGGTGCTCAGAAGAGGTAACAGGGATTGTCTCCCACGACCGTGAAATGCCAGGGATGGCATTTCCGAGCCCCCATGGGGCGAGCTTGTCTCGCCGTGACGAACGGTTGCAGCCTGATCGAACATCCAGTGAATGTTCGCAGTAGGCTGCAACGGTGAGTGTCATTTACCAGTGGCGTGTCGAGGGAGACGGCCCTGTTTCCTCTTGGCTGCGCCAAAACAGGCAACAGAAACGGATAATCAGGAAAGAAGTGGTAGGCTTATAGCTGCAGAAAACGAATGATCTGGGCGCAATAATGCTCAAAGCCGACGAAGGAATGATCGCCGCCCTTCTGGATGCAGACCCGGGCGAAACGGTAATAGTCCAGCGCTTCCCGGTAATCGAGCACCTCGTCACCCTGCTGTTGCAGCAGCCAGATGCGATCCATGCAGGTCGGTGCCTCTACACGCAGAGCTGCCAGCTCCTGCATGTGGGTGGGCGTCAGCAGGTAACGCTCGTCGGTGTAAGGGTTGACCTGCTCGCCCAGATAATCCCGCAACAACACATGGGGGTGAACCGCCGGGTTGATTACCACGGCACGCACTCCGAACTGCTCGGCTACCCGGGTAGCCCAGAAACCGCCTAGGGAGCTGCCGGCTACGCCGAAGGGCCCCTCTATATCGTCACAGATGGTCGCTATCTGCGCCCAGGCCGCCGCCGGGGTCGCCGCCAGTTGCGGACAGACAAGACGAATATCGGGCCGCTTCTGCTGCAGATGTTCCTGCATC
>JBFGZI010000473.1:0-1510 GCA_041586855.1 Oceanisphaera sp.
GCAGGAGCATTTTTCGGCCCTGGCATTTCACGGTCGTGGGAGGTCGTCTCTGTTGCCTCTTCCTGAGCTTCGAGTTGCCTGTAGACAGTGCCAACAGATGACTCTGCGGCATCAGGGAGGACAAAGGGATCTGCTCAGCCGCACCATCCGCACCAAGGATGGTGCGGCTGAGCCTACATGGAGGTATTCACGGCGTGTCGGCGGAGCGGGCCCTTTGTCCGACCTTTACAGAGCAACCAAATAGATCAGTTATTTAATCAGTTTGGTATTATCTGGCGTGATAGGGCCGAGACAGTCGGTGTACCGACTCGATAAAGGCGCCGGCGTGCTCCGGATCCACATCCAGATGAATGCCATGGCCCAGGTTGAACACATGACCGGGGCCTTCACCAAAGCCTTCCAGAATGGTTGCCACTTCCTGCTCGATACGCGGGATGGGCGCATAGAGCATGGACGGATCCATGTTGCCCTGCAGGGCCACCTTGTCGCCAACGCGACGCTTGGCGTCGGCAATGTTGATGGTCCAGTCCAGACCCACCGCATCACAACCGGTGGCGGCAATTGCTTCCAGCCACTGGCCGCCGTTTTTGGTAAATAGGGTCACCGGCACCCGACGACCTTCATTTTCGCGGGTCAGGCCATCGACGATTCTGGCCATGTACTGCAGCGAGAAGTCGTTGTAGTCACGCGGGGTCAGCACGCCCCCCCAGGTATCGAAGATCATCAGTGACTGGGCACCGGCCGCCACCTGGGCGTTGAGGTAGCTGGTCACGCTGTCGGCCAGCTTATCGAGCAGCAGGTGCAGGGCCTGAGGCTCGGCATACATCATCTTCTTGATTTTGGTGAAGGCCTTGGAGCTGCCGCCCTCCACCATATAGGTGGCCAGAGTCCAGGGGCTGCCGGAGAAGCCGATCAACGGCACTTCACCCTGCAGCTCACGACGAATGGTACGTACCGCATTCATCACGTAACCCAGCTCGTCTTCCGGATCCGGAATACCGATTTTCTGCACATCGGCCATGGAGGCGATCGGCCGTTCGAATTTGGGACCCTCGCCGGTTTCAAAATAAAGCCCCAGCCCCATGGCATCGGGAATGGTCAGAATATCGGAAAACAGGATGGCCGCATCGAGCGGAAAACGGCGCAGCGGCTGCAGCGTCACTTCACAGGCCAGCTCCGCATTCTTGCACAGCGACATAAAGTCGCCAGCCTCGGCCCGGGTCGCCTTGTACTCGGGCAGGTAGCGACCAGCCTGACGCATCATCCATACCGGGGTATAGTCTACCGGCTGACGTAAAAGGGCACGTAAGTAACTATCATTCTTGAGTGGTTTCATCCCGTCGTTCCAGATCAGGTGGCAAATTGCCTGCATTGTAACATCAGATGCCGGAAGTAACATCAGATGCCGGAATCGGAAAAACTGCATGGTCCCGGCCGGACCCATGCCGATAATGATTGCCGATAATGGTGCCTAAATGCTCAAGTTACGAGCAATGCTATTGACCCGGAC
>JBFGZI010000474.1:0-1502 GCA_041586855.1 Oceanisphaera sp.
CAACATCATGCTGTGGCACCACGACCGCAACTCCTACCATCTCAAGGGGCTGTTCGTGGATGATGATCTGGCGATGATTACCGGCAATAATCTCAACCCCCGCGCCTGGGGCCTGGATCTGGAAAACGGCCTGCTGGTGCAGGACCCGGATCGGCTGTTACAGGCCGACTTCGAGGCAGAAAAAGCCAATATTCTCGAACATTGCCGACGATTGGAGCACTTCTCGGAAATCGAAGAGCTCTGTGATTATCCCGCCCCGGTACAGAAGCTGCTCAAGCGGGTACAACGCACTCGCGCCAACGTACTGCTCAAGCGGCTGCTGTAACATCCGGGATTCGGGATTAGGGATCGGGGAGTAGGGATTGGCCAGTCCCCAGTCCCCAGTCCCCAGTCCCCAGTCCCCAGTCCCATTTTAATCCCGGCTTTGCTATTCTCTGTATATATTTACAGGGTGGGGCCGTTATGAATCTGGACAAGATGTCCCTCAGTCTGCTCAAGGGCGTGGGCGACAAGATGTTGGAAAAACTGCACCGGCTGGGTCTGGAGACGGTGCAGGATTTGCTGTTTCACCTGCCGTTGCGCTACGAAGACCGCACTCGGGTCTGCCCCATCGCCGGGCTTATGCCCGGTATGCATGTTTCCGTGATCGGCGAAATCGTCGACAACAACATCAGCTATGGCCGCAAACGCATGCTGATCTGCCGCATGCGGGACCACAGCGGCACCCTGACCCTACGTTTCTTCAACTTCGCCGCTGCCCAGAAAAACAACCTCACCGCCGGCACCCGGCTGCGCGCCTTCGGCGAGATCAGGCCCGGCCATCACGGGCTGGAAATCATCCATCCGGAATACAGCCTGCAGCAGGACGAGCAGCCGGTGACCGCCGAAGCCAACCTGACCCCGGTGTACGGCACCACCGAAGGGCTGCGCCAGATAAGCCTGCGCCAGCTCACCGATCAGGCCCTGGCGCTGCTGGAGCAGCAACCGCTGCAGGAATGGCTTCCCGATGGCCTCTACGACCGACAGCTAGGCCTGAACGACGCCATACGCCTGCTGCACCGTCCGCCCGCAAACGTGGCCCTGTTCGAGCTGGAGCAAGGCCAACACCCGGCCCAGCAACGGCTGGTGATGGAAGAACTACTGGCCCATAACCTGTCGGTACTCAAGGTACGGGAGCAAAGCCAGTCCCACCGGGCTCGAAGCTTGTCTTACCCCCGCCAGCTGATTGACGACTTTCTGGCCCGGCTGCCCTTTGCGCCCACGGCTGCCCAGCAGCGGGTGGTGGCGGAAATCGGCACCGATCTGCAGAAAGAGGTGCCCATGATGCGGCTGGTACAGGGCGATGTCGGCTCCGGCAAGACCCTGGTGGCGGCGCTGGCAGCGCTGCAGGTGATCGGCAGTCAGGGCCAGGTGGCGCTGATGGCGCCCACAGAACTGCTGGCCGAGCAGCATGCCAACAACTTCGCCGCCTGGCTGGCTCCGCTCGGTATCCAGGTCGGCTG
>JBFGZI010000475.1:0-1501 GCA_041586855.1 Oceanisphaera sp.
CCCGGGGGGCGGGCGGACAGCACCGACCCCAGCCTGTGGCACACGGCGCTGCGCGAAAGCTGGGAAGAGATAGGGCTGGCACCCGAGTTATGCCGCCCGCTGGCGCGACTGCGGGCCCAGTATACGGTGTCCGGTTTTGCGTTGACGCCCTTCGTCGGGGTGATTGAAGGGCAGCCGGAGTTCGAGCTTAATCCGGCGGAGGTAGAGGAGCTGTTTCGGGTGCCGCTGGACTATGTGCTGGACTTGCGTCATCACCATCTGTTTACCCTGCGCCGCCAGGGCCGCTGGCACCGGCTGGTGTTCATTCGCTGGCATGGGGTCTGGATCTGGGGCATTACCGCCGCCGTTATTCATCAATTCGCCCGACAGATTGCCCGCTGACGGGCGATCCTCATCACAAATCCGGCGTCGACATTCCTGCTGTTGTTAAAAAGTTGTTGGGTCTGCTCTCAAATAATCTTACAATCATTCAATAATAGTTGAATGGTTCGATTCAACCTTGCTTGAACCCTGTTAATCCCGGGTCTTTTTGTCACCTCAGTGCGTTTTGGAGTTTTGCCATGATCAGCGTTTTCGATATGTTCAGTATTGGTATCGGTCCCTCCTCTTCCCATACCGTAGGGCCGATGCGGGCGGCGCATGACTTTGTAGAAGCCATGGCACAGCAGGATATTTTGACCCGGGTTAGCCGGGTAGAGGTAGAATTGTTCGGCTCTCTGGGCCAGACCGGCATCGGCCATGGTACAGGCAAGGCGGTGATCCTGGGCCTGGGCGGTTTTGATCCGGAATCGGTGGACGTGGACATGATCCCGGGCTTTCTGGAGCGGGTCGAGTCCAGCCAGGAAATACTGCTCAACCAGAGTCAGCCTGCGGCCTTCCCCCGCAGCGGCGCCATCGTGTTCCATCGTCGCAAGACGCTGCCGCTGCACAGCAACGGCATGACCTGCCGCGCCTTCGAGGGCAGTCAGCTGGTGCATGAGCAGTCCTACTATTCCATCGGTGGCGGCTTTATCGTCAAGGCGGAGGAGTTTGCCGACACCAAGGCCAGTGCTGTTGCGGAGTCGAGCTCCAAACCGGTGCCGTTTCCCTTCAAGAGCGGGGATCAATTGCTGCAGTTATGCCGTGAAAACGGTATGTCCATCAGCAGCCTGATGATGGCCAACGAAACAGTGAACCGCAGTGAAGAAGAGGTGATTGCGGGTCTGCGCAAGCTGTGGCAAGTGATGAAGGATTGTGTCACTCGCGGCTGCAAAACCGAGGGCATTTTGTCTGGTGGTCTCAAGTTAAGGCGTCGTGCTCCTTCGTTGCTGCGCAAATTAAACAGCGAGTCCTCCTATAACAAGGATCCATTGAGCGTGATGGAGTGGGTGGACCTGTTTGCGATGGCGGTAAACGAAGAAAACGCCGCCGGTGGCCGGGTGGTGACGGCGCCGACCAACGGTGCGGCGGGCATACTGCCGGCGGTACTGCATTATTACGACAAGTTCGTGCAGCCGGTGGA